>JANNEX010000671.1:0-6652 GCA_031379155.1 Rubrivivax sp. | reverse complement strand
TTGCTGGGCACCTGGTGGGAACGTGTGGGCAACACACCTGCGGCAGGCATCCACAAGATCATGCTCAGCGAAGTGCGCAACTTTCCTGAGCTGGCGCAGTTCTACACCGACGAAGTTATCGTGCCCGCCGACCGCTTGTTTGCGGGCTGCTTGCAGCGCGGCATGGACCGTGGTGAATTCCGGCCCCTGCCGGTGCACGAAGTGGCGCACGCGCTGATGGCGCCGCTGATCTTCATGGCCATTCACCGCCATTCTTTTGGCGCCTGCCCCGTGCATGGTGCCGAGATCAACCCCACGCTGCTGCTGCAAACGCACCTGGACTTGGTGCTGCACGGCCTTGAAGTCAGAGAACCGCACAGAGCGCCGCAAAGAGCGTCGCAAAGAGAGTCGCAAAGAACCTCGCACAAAGCGCCACATTCGTCATGAGCAAAAGAAACCGTTGGATCGTCATCGTCCTGGCCCTGCTTGCAGTGGCCGCAGTCGTGGGCCGTGGCTTCATCAAGGCGCGTGCCACCGCTTCAGCCACGGCCGCCAGTGCCGCGCCTGCGGCGAGCGCCGCACAAGCCATGGACCTGGCGCCCGGTGACGTGGCCACCGCCAGCCGCGCTGAATTGGGCAGCATGCTGGCCGTCAGTGGCGGCCTGCGTGCGGTGCAAAGCGCCTTCGTCAAGGCGCGTGTCGCGGCCGAGCTGAAAACACTCACCGTGCGCGAAGGTGACCGCGTCAGCGCGGGCCAACTCATAGGCCAACTTGACGCCACCGAATACCAGTGGCGCCTGCGTCAAGCCGAAGACCAGGCCCAAGCCGCACAAGCGCAGCTCGACATTGCGCAGCGCACGCTGGACAACAACAAGGCGCTCGTCAACCAAGGCTTTATTTCGCGCAACGCGCTGGACACGGCGGTGAGCAGTGCAGCAGGTGCACAAGCCTCTTTGCAGGCCGCACGCGCAGCGTCTGAAATCGCGCGCAAAGCGGTGCAAGACAGCGAAGTGCGCGCGCCCATTGCCGGCCTCGTCGCACAGCGCTTGGTGCAACCTGGTGAACGTGTGGGGCTGGACGCTCGCATCGTCGAAATCGTTGACCTGACCCGGCTCGAACTGGAAGCCGCGGTGGCGCCCGAAGCCGTGGTGGCCCTGCGTGTAGGCCAAGTCGCCAAGGTGCAGATCGACGGCCTGGCGCAGCCCATGCCCGCGCGTGTCGTGCGCATCAACCCCAGCGCGCAGACGGGTTCACGCTCGGTGCTGGCCTACCTTGAACTTTCGAGCGGCGCACAAGCCGCCGGCCTGCGCCAGGGCCTGTTTGCGCGCGGTGAAATTGAGCTGCAACGCAAGTCCGCATTGGTGGTGCCGGTATCAGCCCTGCGCTTTGACCAGGCCCAGCCCTATGTGCTGGCCATCGTTGACGGCAAAGCCGTGGCGCGGGTGGTCAGCACCGGCGCGCGTGGTGAAGTGCTGATCGACGGCAAGCCCGAAAACGCGGTGGAAATCATCAGCGGCATCGACAGTGGCACCACGGTGCTGCGCGGCAGCGTGGGCACGCTGCGTGAAGGCACGCGCATCCAGCTGCCAGGCTCGCCCAAGCTGGCCGCAGCCCCCGCAGCCCCCGCAGCCCCCGCTGCTTCAGCGGCTTCAGCGGCTTCACGCTAAGCGCCAGGGCACAGCAGCATGTGGTTCACCCGTGTCTCTATCGCCAACCCGGTCATGGCCGTCATGGTCATGCTGGCCTTTGTCGTGCTGGGTCTGTTCAGCTACCAGCGCCTGAGCCTGGACCAGTTTCCCAACATCGACTTCCCCACCGTGGTGATCTCGATGGACTACCCCGGCGCCAGCCCAGAAATCGTCGAGGCCGAGGTCACCAAGAAGGTTGAAGAAGCCGTCAACACAGTGGCTGGCATCAGCGCTTTGTCGTCGCGTTCGTATGAAGGCGTGTCGGTGGTCATCGTCGAATTCAACCTTGACGTGGACGGCCGCAAGGCGGCTGACGACGTGCGCGAAAAAGTCGCCTTGATGCGCCCGCTGTTGCGCGACGAAGTCAAAGACCCGCGCATCTCGCGTTTCGACCCGGCTGCGCAGCCGGTCTTCAACGTCGCCGTGCTGGCCACCGGCGACAAGGCCAAGGCCACGCCACAAGAACTGACGACGTGGGCACGCCAGGTGCTGCAAAAGAAGCTGGAAAACGTGCGTGGTGTCGGCGCTGTCACCGTCATTGGCGGTGTCGACCGGCAGATCAGCATCCAGCTCAAGCCCGCCGCCATGGAAGCGCTGGGCATCAGCACCGAACAGGTGGCTGCGGCGCTGCGCAGCGAAAACCAGGAACTGCCCCTGGGCAACATCCGCTCGCTCGAACAAGACCGTGTGGTGCAGATCAACGCGCGTTTGAAAACGCCGCGCGACTTTCGGGACATCGTGGTCGCGCGCAAATCTGCATCGGCAACCAGTGCCTCTGGCACGGGGGGCGCTGCGGTCAAGCTCTGGCAAGTCGCTGATGTGGTCGACGGCCCGCAAGAGCAAGAGAGCCTGGCCCTCTACAACGGCCAGCGCACCGTGCTGCTGTCGGTGCAAAAGAGCCAGGGCGAAAACACGATTGCGGTGGTCGATGGCCTCAAACGCGCACTGGAAGAATCCAAAGCGCTGACGCCGGCCAACATGCGCACGGAAATCAACCGCGACAACTCGCGCAGCATCCGTGTCAGCGTGGCCAATGTGCAGCGCACACTGCTCGAGGGCGCGGCGCTCACGGTGCTCATCGTCTTCTTGTTCCTGAACAGTTGGCGCAGCACCGTCATCACTGGCCTGACGCTGCCCATTGCGCTCATCGGCACTTTCCTGTTCATGTACATCTTTGGCTTCACCATCAACACCATCACGCTGATGGCGCTGAGCTTGTGTGTGGGCCTGCTGATCGACGACGCCATCGTGGTGCGCGAAAACATCGTGCGCCATGTGCAGATGGGCAAGAGCGCACACGACGCGGCCCTGGCCGGCACCAACGAAATTGCTCTGGCCGTGTTGGCCACCACGCTGTCCATCGTGGCCGTATTCCTGCCCATCGGTTTCATGGGCGGCATCGTGGGCAAGTTCTTCCACGAATTTGGCATCACCATCGTGGCTGCGGTGCTCATCAGCATGTTCGTCAGCTTCACGCTCGACCCCATGCTGTCCAGCATCTGGCACGACCCGCAAGCCCATGGCCGCCACCCAGGCCCACCGGTGACGCTGTACGACAAAACGCTGGGCCGCGTGACCGGCCTGTTTGACAAGCTCACTGAGCTGCTGTCGCGCGGCTACCAGGCCATCCTGGCCTGGGCGCTGGTGCACAAGATCAAGACCGTGCTCATCGCATTCACCACTTTCGTTGTCGCCATCCTTTTGCTGGGCGCGGTGGGCAAAGAATTTGTGCCCAAGGCTGACTTCTCTGAGACGCAGCTCAACTTCTACACACCCGTGGGCTCGTCGCTGGAAGTGACAGAGATGCGTGCCAAGCAGATCGACGCCGCGCTGCGTGAACTGCCCGAAGTGCGCCACACAGTGGCCACCATCAACAGCGGTTTTGCGCAGGGCAAGATCTATGGCTCGGTCTATGTGCGCCTGGTGGATCGCAAAGACCGCAAACGGTCTGTCGCCGACATGGCAGGGCCTTTGCGCGAGCGGCTTGAACGCATCCCCGGCATCACCATCACCAACATAGGCGCGACTGACCTGGGTGGCAGCAAGAGCATCGTGTTTTCTTTGCAGGGTTCTGACCTGGGC
Source organism: Rubrivivax sp. (assembly GCA_031379155.1). Classification (GTDB taxonomy): domain Bacteria; phylum Pseudomonadota; class Gammaproteobacteria; order Burkholderiales; family Burkholderiaceae_C; genus Rubrivivax. Next base: position 2,903 of record JANNEX010000671.1, on the reverse strand, counting down.
GAGCTTGAACGCATCTCCAAACAACTGCTGCCGCGCCTGCGACAGATCAAAGGCCTGACCGACCTGGACAGCACGCTCAAGCCCGACAAACCCACCGTGGCCGTGGATGTGAAACGTGACGCTGCTGCCGACCTTGGCCTCAACGTCAACACCCTGGCCACCACGCTGCGCACGCTGCTGGCCGGCACGTCGGTCGGCAGTTGGCGCGCCAGCGACGGCGAAAACTACGACGTGCGTTTGCGCCTGGCGCCTGAGGCGCGCAAGAGCACCGCTGACCTGAGTCAGCTGCCGCTGGTGATTGGCGCCAACGCTGACGGCAGCACACGGTCTGTACGTTTGTCGCAGGTGGCCGATGTGCGGCCGTCCACCGGCCCCAACCAGATCAACCGCCGCGACCTGAACCGCGAAATCAACATCGACGCCAACGCCGACCCGGCCTTTGGCCGCAGCACGGGTGAAGTCTCGTCCGACATCCGCGCCGTGCTCGACAGCATGGCCTGGCCGCCCGGCTATCGCTACAGCTTTGGTGGTAGCACCAAGAACATGCAAGAGTCGTTTACCTACGCGGTGGGCGCGCTGGGCCTGGCGGTGATCTTCATCTACATGATTTTGGCCAGCCAGTTCAAGAGCTTCTTGCAGCCGCTGGCTTTGATGAGCAGCCTGCCGCTGACGCTGATTGGTGTCGTGCTGGCTTTGCTGGCCTTTCGCTCGACGCTGAACATGTTCTCGGTCATCGGCATCGTCATGCTCATGGGCTTGGTGACCAAAAACGCTATTTTGCTGGTGGACTTTGCGATCCGAGCGCGTGAAGACCATGTGATGCACGACGGTTCCGTCGTGCGTGGCATGGAGAGAACTGCGGCTCTGCTCGAAGCCGCCAAGGTGCGTCTGCGCCCCATACTGATGACCACGCTGGCGATGGTTTTTGGCATGGTGCCGCTGGCCTTTGCACTGACCGAGGGCTCAGAGCAACGCGCGCCCATGGGCCAGGCGGTGATTGGCGGAGTCATCACCTCGTCGCTGCTGACGCTGGTGGTGGTGCCGGTGGTCTATTGCTGGCTGGACGACCTGGCCGAGTGGGCCAAGCGGCGCTGGCGCGGCGCCCCAACCAAGCTCAAGCCCGAAGCACAGCCTGCGGCCTAGAATTCCGGCCGCCCTTACCTCGCCACACCTGCTTAAAACAGCCGCGCACCCCATGAATATCGAACTCGCCCGCTTCAACATGATTGAGCAGCAAATCCGCCCCTGGGACGTGCTGGACCAGGCCGTGCTGTCGCTGCTGGCCAGCGTGCGCCGTGAAGACTTTGTGCCCGTGCATCACCGCGCGCTGGCCTTTGTCGATACCCAAGTGCCGCTCATCGCCGGTGACGCCGACGGGCCTTGCATGCTCGAGCCCAAGGTCGAAGCGCGCCTGCTGCAAGCCCTGCAAGTGCAGCGCCATGAACTGGTGCTGGAAGTGGGCACTGGCTCGGGCTTCATGGCTGCGCTGTTGGCACACCGCGCGCTCAAGGTCACGACACTCGAATGCCGGCCGGAACTGGCGCGCCTGGCGCGCGAGAACCTGGCGCGCAATGGCATCGTCAACACCACGGTGCTCGAGGTGACGGCCAAGGAAGGAGCACAAGGTAAAACCGGTCGCCCCGAAGACGGGCCCTATGACGCTGTTCTGCTGTCGGGTTCAGTGGCCGATGTGCCGGCCGCGCTGTTGCAGCAGTTGAAGCCCGGCGGCCGCCTGGCTGCCGTGGTCGGCCACGAACCCATCATGCGCGCGCGGCTGTACACACGCACGGGCGAGGCCAGCTGGTCGCAGAGTGATTTGTTCGACACCGTGGCACCGCGCCTCGAGGGCTTCGACGAACCCACGCGCTTCAGCTTCTAGGCCCGCCATGCAAGAACTGCACGTCGATGAACTTGCGCACTTCGTGGCCAGCCAGCCGCAGTGCCAGTTGCTGGATGTGCGCGAGCCCTGGGAGGTCGAGTTCGCGCGCATCCATTTGCCGGCTGCGGCCACCACTTTCATTCCAATGCAAGAGCTGCCGCAGCGACTGAGCGAACTCAGCCGCACGCAGCCTGTCGTCTGTATCTGCCATCACGGCGTGCGCAGCGCGCAGGTCGTCGCATTCCTGCTGCACCAGGGCTATGCCGCCGTCTATAACCTCGCAGGCGGCGTGGACGCCTGGTCCACGCGGATCGACCGTGCCGTGCCGCGGTACTGAACTCAGCCGCAGCCACACCCATCAACACTAGGAATTTCGCATGCGCCCGACTCTTTCATCCCGATTTGCATTGACTGCTCTGGCCGCGCTGTGCATCTCATCGTTGCCGGGCATGGCAGCGGCACAAAGCCTGCAAGAGCTTTACGACGCGGCGCGGGCTTTTGACGGCACTTACTTGGCGGCCAAGGCCAGTGCGCAAAGCGCCGAGTACCGCGCGGCGCAAAGCGATTCTCTCAATCGGCCCAGCGCGGCCGTGACGGCCAGCGTCAGCGGCGACCGCACCGACCCTGCGGGCAGCAACCCCGTCACCCGCTCGGCCCTGGGCGCTGACCTCAGCTACGTGGGCAGCGCGTCGGTCAACGGCAAGTACCCCATCTTCAACCGCGGCAACGGCCCCACGATAGAGAAGGCGCGCAAGGGCGTGGTTGCCGCACAAGCCGAACTGGACGCCGCCGAGCAAGACCTCATCTTGCGCGTGGCGCAGGCCTACTTTGACGTGCTGGGCGCGCAAGACACGCTGGGCACCACACGCGCCAGCAAGGCTGCGATTACCGAACAGCTGGCTTCGGCCAAGCGCAACTTTGAAGTTGGCACCGCCACCATCACCGACACACGCGAAGCGCAAGCCCGGTTTGATTTGGCCACGGCGCAAGAAATTGCCGCCGACAACGACCTGCGCACCAAGCG
>JANNEX010000640.1:0-11323 GCA_031379155.1 Rubrivivax sp. | reverse complement strand
GCAGCGCTTTGGCATCGGCCGCGAGCCGGCCAACCAATGGGTGCTGGAAGACCGCGCCCGTGCTGTCTCAGGGCGCCACTGCGAGATTGAACACAGCGCTGACGGGCCCTTGCTGCGCGACCTGTCGACCAACGGCAGCTTTGTCAATGGCGCTGCCACGCGGCTGCTGGGCACGCACCTGTTGCGCGACGGCGACCGCATCGAGTTGGGGCCCTTTGTCATCGAAGTCAGTGGCCCGCCCATGCCGGCGCGGCCGCCCGCTTCCGAGCCAGCGCCGCGCACCGTGGCGCCGCTCAAGCAGCCCAGTGTCATGAGCACGGCGCCCCTGCGCGGCGGCGACCCGGCGGCCATGCTGGCCCAGGGTGGCGTGGCAGACATGGGTGGCCTGACCGAGATCTTGCGGGCCGTCAAATCCAATGACGATTCGAGCAGCGAACTGACCAAGATTCGCATGGCGAGCGCACCAGCAGCCCCGGCCGCACCGCGTGCGGGTCAGGTTTCAGCCCCAGCCAAGGTGGTCACTGGCGAGCGGGCCGCAGCCAGGGCTCATCCGCCCGCCAACCTCACCGACGCGCTGGCGCTGGGTCTGGGCGTGGAAGCGGCCGCCTTGGCCGGACTGGACCCCCTGCGCCTGGCGCAGAGTCTGGCTAGCGCAGCACGCGGCGGTGTGTCGGCGCTGCGCCAGTTGCTCGACCAACAAGCGCAGTCGCGGCGCGCCTTGGGCAGCCGGCCTTCAGTGTCCGGCGCCTTGCGTGGCAGCAGCCCGCTGCGCGCTGCGCCCAGCGCCGAAGCCGCATTGCTGAGCCTGGCGCAGTCCGGCACCGACCCAGCGCCGCTGTTGCAAGCCAGCGCCGCAGAGCTGTGCGCCCATCAGGCGCGCCTGCTGCAAGCCTTTGGTGACGCCGCCCGGCGCATGGGTGACCAGTTGGCACCTGAGGCCTTGCAGGCGGCACAGCAAGCCCAGGGCAGCGCCACACCGGCGCAGCTCTGGGCGCTGTATGCCCGCCTGTGGGCCGGCCTGGGCCTGGCCCCGGGGCAGGGCTGGCCTGCCGGCTTTCAGGAAGCCGCAATGCAGCATCTGGCGGCGGCCTATGACGCGGCACAAACTTGAAGTCTCAACCCTGAAGTTCCAAGCACCAACGGGGGCCGGCCATGAGCGACTTTTTCAGCTACCAGGGCAAGGCGGCAGCGGCGGCGGTCGCCGCACCCGTTGGCGACGCACAGGCCATCCTGGCCGACATCAGCAGCGAAGACTGGGAGCAGTTCATCGGCTTCACGGCGCGGCGCCGCTACCCGGCCGGTGCCGTGCTGGTGCGCGCCGGTGAGAGCGACCGCGCCTTGTGTTTCATTGCCAGCGGCCGTGTTGAGCTGCGTGGCGCGGGCGTGACCGACAGCGCACGCGGTGAAGGTGAGGTCTTTGGCCTGCTCAGCTTCCTGGACGGTGCGCCCAGTGCCGTGACGGCCAGTGTCAGCGCGGCCGGCCCGGCCGAGTTGCTGCGCTTGACGCCCGACGCGCTGCAGCAACTGTCGGCCTGGCAGCCGCGCTTGGCGTTGGCCTTGATGCGCGACCTGGGCGCGCTGGTGGCCTCGCGCCTGCGCCGTTTGCAGCCAGCTGACTGACAGCGCCAACGTGGTGACCATCCCCATCATCCCCGCCACCGCACAGGCCAGCGCCGACACACAAGCGGCGAGCCAGGCGGCAACCCAGTTCTTTCGCAACTACACGCAGCTCGAGCCGCGTCTGCCCATGTGGGTCTGGTACGCCGCGCGCGTGGCCGTGATGGCGCTGACACTGGCGCTGGCGACGCTGCTGCTGTGGTGGCCGGCGGCGGGCCTGGCACTGTTCTGGGGCCTGGCTGTGCCGCTGTTGCCCGCGCTGCTGGTGGTCGCACCCGGCCTGTGGCGCCAGGTCTGCCCCATGGCGACCATGAATCAGCTGCCGCGTCTGGCCGGTTTTGGCCTGGCGCGCGAGCTGCCGCCCGCGCTCAAACAGGCCGCCTTTGGCATTGCGGTGGCGCTGTTCCTGGCGGCCGTGGCGCTGCGCACGCCCTTGCTCAACCACGGCGGCGCCTGGGTGGGGGCAGGCATTGTGCTGGTCTTGCTGCTGGCCTTTGCGGGTGGCACGTTGTTCAAGGGCCGCAGTGGTTGGTGCGGCACATTTTGCCCGTTAGCCCCGGTGCAGCGCAGCTATGGGCAAGCGCCCTTGTTCGTGGTGCGCAACGGCTATTGCACACCGTGCGTGGGCTGCCAGAAAAGCTGTTACGACTTCAACCCGCGCGCTGCCGTGTTCAGCGACATCTACGACGACGACCCGCGCCATGCGGCGCAGCGGCGGCTGTTCATGGGCTTGCTGCCAGGCCTGGTGCTGGGCTACTTCTTGCAACAAGGCCAGGCTGACATCAGCACGGCACACAGCGTGTTGATCTTGCTGGCCGCTTGCTGTGCATCGGCAGGCGCCTATGGCCTGGTGGTGGCCTTTGCGCCGGCCAGCCCTTACCGCGTGGCGCTGGCTTTTGGCGCGCTGGCGCTGATCGCTTTTTATGCCTTTGCCGGGCCTTTGATGGCGCACACGGTAGCCAGCTTGTGGGGTCATGAAGCGCCTGCCTGGCTGGTGCAGGGCCTGCGTGGCGGGGGCCTGTTGTTGGCGCTGGCCCTGGCCGCCAGTGGCCTGTTTGCCGAGAAGCGCTACAAGGCCACGCAGCGCGTCCCGGCTGCTGCCAAAGCCGACGAAGGCGCAGCGGCGCACTTTGGCGGCGGCACCTCGCTCAAGCAGCGCCTGACACGCACCGACACGGTCGAAGTCACCGACCGCCAGTCGCGCATCACCTTCCCCGTGGCCAGCGACGCCACGCTGCTCGAAGCCATTGAAGGCGCAGGCCTGAAGATCAGTTTCGGCTGCCGCGCGGGCGTTTGCGGCGCTGACGCCGTGGCGGTGTGCGAAGGGGCTGAAAACCTCTCGCCGCCTGGCGAAGACGAGTTGGCCACATTGCGACGCCTGGGCCTGGAAGGCCGCGCGCGCCTGGCCTGCATGTGCAGCGTCAGCGGCCCCGTGGTGATCGACCGCGACGCGCAGTCGGGGCCCGCCCCGCAGACCATCAGCGTGCTGCGTTTGGCGGCTGTCGACAAAGCCTTGCAAGCGGGTGTGCAACGTGTCGTCATCGTCGGCAACGGCGTCGCCGGCATGGGTGTGGCCGAGGCGCTGCGCCGGCAAAGCGCCAGCGTGCAGATCGACGTGGTGGGCAACGAACCCTTTGCCTTTTACAACCGCATGGGCATTGGCCGCCTGGTCTACGACAGCGCAGGGTTGGAAGGTCTGGCACTGGAAGCACCCGACTGGCCCGACAAACAGCGTGTCACCGTGCACCGCGGCACCGTGGCTGCGCGCATCGCGCGTGAGGATAAAACCTTGCACCTGGCCAATGGCAAGACCTTGGTCTACGACAAGCTGGTGATTGCCACGGGCGCGCGCTCTGCGCCGCCTGACGACAACTTTTTCAAACACCGCAATGCCTTTGTGTTGCGCAGCGCGCAAGACGCGCAGGCCATCCGCCACTATGTGGGCCGCGCCAAGGCCAAGCGCGCCGTGGTGGTGGGCGGTGGTGTGCTGGGCGTGGAGGCGGCCGACGCCTTGCACCACCTGGGCTTGAAGGTGACGCTGTTGCAACGTGGCAGCCACCTCATGAACGCGCAGCTGGACGCGCAAGGCGGCGCCAAACTGCAAGCCTACCTTGAGAGCCAGGGCATACAGGTCGTGACCCACGCCGTGGTGCAGGGCTTTGAGGGCGAGCCCCTGCTCGAGCGAGCCGTGCTCTCGCACGGGCCGCGCGTCAAGGGCGACATCTTCGTGGCCGCAATGGGCATCCAGGCCAACACCTACATTGCCGGGCAAGCCGGGCTGGCGCTGGCCGACAACGGCATCAAGGTCGACAGCCTGATGCGCAGCTCTGACCCCGACATCCTGGCCGTGGGTGACGTGGCCGAACTCAGGGGCACACCGCGTGGCCTGTGGCCCATAGGCGCGGCCCACGCGGCCACGGCGGCCAGCACCATCCTGGGCGAGGACCTGCCCTATGCCACGCCGCGCATCGTCTTGCAGCTCAAGTGCGATGGCATTGACCTGCGCAGCCAGGGCGACACCATGGCGCGTGAGGGCGACGAGGTCTTTCACGCGCGCGCCGACGATGCCGCCTGGTGGCGCTTGATCGTGCGCCATGGCCAGTTGGCCGGCGGCCTGTACGTGGGGCCGCCGGGCACGGCCAAGCCTTTCACCAAATTGCTGCAACAGCCGCTGGATCTGGCGCCGCTGCGGCGCGAATTGCGTGCCGGCAGCCTGGACGGATTGCGTCACTTGACCCGCGTTTAGCCTGGGCAAGCGTGAAAACATCTGCGCAGGCGCACAGCGCCTGCGCCAAGGCTGCGCGGGCTGCGTGCGAAAATTCAGCCCATCCCATCCCTGCGGCCTTCATCGCCGCGCGGGCCCCGCCAGTCGGCGCTGCGGCCCAACCCAGCTGCAAAGAACCCCGCCATGAAAATCCTGCTCACCGGCGCTGCCGGCTTCATTGGCATGACCACCACGCTGCGCTTGCTGGCGCGCGGTGATGAAGTGGTGGGCCTGGACAACCTCAACGACTACTACAGCGTGCAGCTCAAGCAAGACCGGCTGGCGCGCCTGACATCACATCCCCAATTCCGCTTTGTGCAGCTTGATGTGGCCGACCGCCCTGGCATGGAAGCGCTGTTTGCGAAGGAAAAGTTCGACCGCGTCATCCACCTGGCGGCGCAGGCCGGTGTGCGCTATTCGCTGCAAAACCCGCACGCCTATATCGACAGCAACATCGTCGGTTTCATGAACGTGCTCGAAGGCTGCCGCCACAGCCAGGTGCAGCATTTGGTCTACGCATCCAGCTCCAGTGTGTATGGTGGCAACACCAAGATGCCGTTTTCAGAGCACGACAGCGTCGACCACCCGGTGAGCATGTACGCCGCCACCAAAAAGGCCAACGAGCTGATGGCGCACACCTACAGCCACCTGTTTGGCCTGCCCACCACGGGGCTGCGCTTTTTCACGGTGTACGGCCCTTGGGGGCGGCCCGACATGGCGCTATTCCTGTTCACCAAGGCCATCCTGGAAGGCCGCGCCATCGACGTCTTCAACCACGGCCAGATGCAGCGCGACTTCACTTTTGTCGACGACATCGTCGAAGGCGTCATCCGTGTGCTCGACCGTGTGGCCGCGCCGCATGCCGACTACCGCAGCGATACGCCCGACCCCGGCACCAGCAACGCGCCCTTCCGTGTCTTCAACATCGGCAACCACAACCCGGTGCCGCTGATGGACTTTGTGGGTTGCATTGAAGACGCACTGGGCAGGCAGGCGAAGAAGAACTTCATGCCGCTGCAAGACGGGGACGTGCCCGCCACCTATGCCAACGTGGATGCGCTGCGCGAGTGGACAGGCTTTGGCCCGGCCACAGACATCCGCACGGGCATCGGCCGCTTTGTGGCCTGGTACCGCGAGTACTACAAGGTCTAGTCAACTCGAGAGTTAGCCTGGACGCCCCCGCCTAACGCGGCGCCTTGATCAACTCAAGCAGGTGCTGCACCGGAATGGCATAGCTGATGCCCGTGGGGTTGCTCAGCGCACTTTCGCGCCCGGCCTTGACCAGCACCATGTTGACGATGCCCAGCACACGGCCGCTGTCCACGTCTACCACCGGGCCGCCGCTGTTGCCGGGGTAGGCGGTGGCGTCGAGTTGCAACACCTCGAAGTTGCCTTCGCGCAGGCGCATCACGGCGCGTGGGTCGAGTGACTGCGCGGTGGCGGCGGGCAAGGCGGCCGTGGTGATTGAAGCCACGATGCCGCGATGCGTGACGACCGAAAACCCCAGCGTGCCGCCGATGGGAAAACCCAGCAGCGCAATCGACTGGCCTTCACGCGCGCTGCTGGCCTCGTCCAACACCAGGGGCTTGAGCGGCGCGCCTTCCAGCTGCAGCAGCGCAAGGTCATGCGCACGGTCGGTGGCCACTACCCGCGCGCGGCGCAGCAGGGCATTGCCGTCGGCGGCGCGTGAGACCAGCACTGCCAGCGCGGCCAGGTTTTCAATCTCGGCCGGCGGCGGCAGGACATGGAAGTTGGTGGCCAGCAAGCTGCCATCGCCGACCACAAAACCGGTGCCACGAAAGCCAAAACGTGGGCTGTCGGTGGCCTTGAAAGTGCCCACCGCCAACACCGAGGGCTTGGCCGCGGCAATCACCGCCGCCAGCTCAGCGCGCGCCGGCAGCGCCAGCGCCGTGCTGACCAGCAGTAGGGCGCGGCGCGTGGGCTGGCGCATGCCGCGTGCGGCCTACAGCGACTTGAGCAAGGACGTGACTTCGGCGTGGTCGCGGAACTTCTCGCCCAGCTTGGCCAGGTCTTCGAGTTCGGCCTTGGCGTAGGGCTTGTCGCCAGACTTGATGAGCAGCTTGGCCAACGTGAGCTTGAGCACGGGGTCGCTGGGGCTGCGCAACAGCGCCGACTTCTGCACCTCGATGGCCTTGCCCACCTGGTTCTCAGCCGCCAGCGCGATGGCCAAGGTGTCCATCAGCGGCGTACGGCCGGGCAGGATGTCATTGGCCTGTTGGGCCACAGCCACGGCGCCGGTGCGGCCTTGTTTGACCATCAACCAGGCGACGTTGTTGAGCGCCAGCGCATTGCGCGGCTGCATCTCAACCACCTTGCGGTAAGACTCTTCGGCAACGGCGTATTTCTTGTCAGCCAGCGCGATGTCACCCAGGTAGTAGTAGAAGGCCGGGTCCTTGGGCCTTTCTTTGAGCCAGTCGGCGGCCACCTTGTCGGCATCGGCCACTTTGCCCGACGTGCGCAGCGCGGTATGCAGGCGCACCGCGTTGTCGGTGCTGCGGCCCAGGCCCAGCGCGGTGCGGTAGGCGACGGCGGCACCGTCCCAATTTCTGCGGCTGGCTTCGACGTCGCCCTCAAGGGCAAAAGCCATGGCGTCTTTGGGATCGGCCTTTTGCATTTCGCGCACCAGGGCGATGGCGTCCTGCGGGCGCTTTTCAATCACCGCCAGGGCCACCAGCGCACGTTTGGCCACCGCCAGGTCGGGCTTGATTTCCAGCGCTTTGCGCAATTCGCGGCGCGCACCTTCAGGGTCTTTGTTGGCTTGCAGCGCTTCGGCCAGGCGCACGCGGTAGACGGCGTTGCTGGGCTGCAAAGTCGTGAGCTGTTTGTAGGTGGCCACCGCCTGCTCGGCGCTGTTGGAAGCCACTTGCGTGCGCCCCAGCGCGTCGAGGATCTCGCCATTGTTGGGCAGTGCGGCAGCGGCTTCGCGCGCGGCGGTGAGCGCGGCATTGGCGTCGCTGGCCAGCAACTGGCCGATGAGCGCCAGGTGCGGCGTGGGCTCGCCCGCGTTGGCCTTGACGGCACGGCGCAGCAGTGCCACCACTTCATCAGGAGGGATGCCAGTGCGCGCGCCCAACTCGGCCAGCGCCAGGATGGCCTGGTAGTTGCCGGGCTGGACCTTGATCAACTCTTCAAAGCGTTTGCGCGCGGCGTCGGGCTTGCCGGCGTCCAGCTCAAGGGCGGCCATGCTGGCCACGGCGGGGAAGTAGTTGGGGTCTTTGGCCAACGCCGCTTCAAAGGCTTTGGTAGCGCCCGGGATGTCACGCTTGAGCAGCAGCACGCGCCCACGCAGATTGGCCGCCACTGGGCGCTCGGGCATCTTGCGCTCCAGCCCGTCGATGGCCTTGAGTGCGCCGGCAATGTCGTTTTGGCGCAAGCGCGCGCTGATCAGGGCCACGTCGGCGCGTGGGCCTTTGTCTTCGGCCGCAATGCTTTCCAACTGGGCAATCGCGTTGCCGCTGTTGCCCCGCGCCAACTGCGCCAGCGCCGCCGAGGTACGCACACGTGAGTCGTTAGGTGCGACCTTGGCGGCCAGCGCGAAGGCTGCGTCCGACTTCTTGCTGTCGCCCAGTTGCAGCCAGGCTTCACCGGCCAGCGCCAGGCTGGTGCCGTCGGGTTCTTTGCTGTTCAGGATGGGCGCTAGGGCTTCGAGCACCTTGTTGGGTTGATTCAGGCGCAAGTAGGTCTGTGCCAGCAAATGGCGCGACAGCACCAAGCCAGGTGCCGCCTTGAGCGCGCGGCCCAGCGAGGCTTCGGCCTCGGTGTAGCGCTTGAGCCGGTAGTCGGCAGCGCCTGCAAGCTCGAGCACGCGCGGGTTGTCGGGCATGCCTTTGAGCAGGCGGTCGGTGATTTCGCGCGTGCCTTTGAAGTCTTTGGCGGCGAAGGCGAATTGGGCTTCGAAGAACAGGGTTTCGGGGTGGTTGGGCAGCACCTTCTTGAGCTTGTCGAACTGGGCCTTGGCTTCGTCGTTTTTGTTCTGCTCGGTCAGGATGGAGATGGTCGAGGTATGGGCGCCCAAGGCCTTTGGGTTGGCCGCCAGCACCTTTTGGAAACTGGCCAACGCGCCCGCTGTGTCTTTCTTGGCCAGCCACTGGATTTCGCCTTTGAGTGTGCCCGCGCGTGCGTCATCGGGTTCTTTGGCCAGTGCCTGACCCAACAGAGCCAGCGCGCCGTCATGGTCGCCTTCGGAAGCCTTGAGGCGTGCTTCAAGCACGGCGGCAGGCACGTAGCCCACCACGGCCTGCTGCGCTGATTGGATGGCTTGCGCGGCCTTGGCCTTGTCGCCACGCACCGTGTAGGCGGTGGCCAAGGTCGTTTGCAGGTCGGCATGGGCGGCGGCTTCGCCCAGTTTGATGGCGCCAAACTCAGTCACGACCTTGGCTTCTTCGCCGACCAGCAGCATGGCGCGCGCCAAATCGGGCACCACGGCCTCGGGGCTGGCCTGCAGGTCTTGCGCCTTGCGCAGTTCAACCAGCGCCGAGACCGGGTCGCCGATTTCAAGCAGCGCCTTGCCCAATTGCAAACGCGCTTCCACCGAGTCCTGGTTCTTTTGCAGTGCGCTTTTGAACTGGATGACCGCGCCCGTGTAGTCCTTCTTGTCCATCAACTGCTTACCGGCCGCCGTGAGTGAAGTCTCGGACGCGCCGCCACAAGCACTGAGCATGGCCGCTGCCAAGCCCCAGGTAGAGCACAGGCGGGTAAGGGTGTAGGGTGATGCTGACATGGGGTGTGCCACCGTCAAATGGGATGGGAAGTCTAGCCAGTTCGGCGGTGCCAGCGAAGCAGGCATGCCGCACCAACCAGCACGAATGCGGGGACTATTTGATGGCCAGGCGCTTCATCAAGTCGTACAGCGTGGGCCGGCTCACGCCCAGCACTTCAGAGGCCTTGACGATGTTGCCGTTGGTGCGGGCCAGCGCGCCCACGATGGCCTGGCGTTCGGCGGCCTCGCGCACGGTTCGCAGATCGAGGTCAGAGTGGCTGGCGCCGCCGCCAGCAATGGGTGGCGCAAGGCCGAGGTCGTCGCAGCTCAGGCGGTCAGAGTCGGCCATGATGGACGCCCGTTTGATTGCGTTGAGCAACTCGCGCACATTGCCCGGCCAGGGGTGTTGTTCGATGGCCAGCAGCGCATCTTCGGAAAAGCTCAGCGACGGCCGGCGCAGATCCTGTGAAAAGCGGCGCAAGAAGGCGTGCCCCAACAGCACCGCGTCGCCCGTGCGCGAGCGCAATGGCGGAATGTGGATGACGATCTCTGCCAAGCGGTAGTAAAGGTCTTCGCGGAAGCGCCCGTCGCTGATGAGCTGCTTCAAGTCTTGGTGGGTGGCACCCACCACCCGCACGTCGACAGCAATCTCATTGCGCCCGCCCAGGCGTTCAATCGTGCGTTGCTGCAAAAAGCGCAGCAGCTTGGATTGCAAGGAATGCGGCAGGTCGCCAATTTCGTCCAGCATCAAGGTGCCGTTGTGCGCCGTTTCTATCTTGCCCGGTGTCGTCTTGCCGGCGCCAGTGAAGGCGCCTTTTTCGTAGCCAAAGAGTTCGCTCTCGAGCAGGTTTTCAGGAATCGCCGCGCAGTTGATGGCGACAAAGCGGCCATGGCGTTTGCTGGCCGCGTGCAGGCCCTGCGCCAGCACTTCTTTTCCGGTGCCACTTTCACCCAGCAGCAGCACGGTGGCGTCAGCCGTTGCGACCCGTTCTATGGTGCGCGTGATGCGCAGCATCTCGGTGTCACGGGTGATCAAGCCGGCCATGGCGTCAGGCTGGTGCAGGGCTTGCAGGCGGCGGTTTTCGGCCTGAAGTTCAGCAAGGCGGCTGGCACGTTCGACCGTAAGGTTGAGCACGTCCGGCTCGAAGGGCTTGGCCAAAAAGTCGTACGCGCCCATGGCCACCGCGCGCAGGGCGTTGGCCTGGTCGTTTTGGCCCGTCAGCACGATGACCTTGGTGGCGGGCTCGATCTCCAGCATCTGCTCAAGCAGCTTGAAGCCTTCGGAGACTGAATCAGGGTCGGGCGGCAGACCGAGGTCCATGGTGACCACCGCGCACTGGTGACGGCGCAACTGCAGCAGTGCACTTTCGCGGTCGCTGGCGGTGACGGACTCGAAGCGGTCAAGACTCCACTTGATTTGCTTTTGCAGCGCCAAGTCGTCTTCGACGATGAGCAAAGGGGCGATAGGCGCGCTCACTGAACGACCCTTTGCTCTGGACGATTCGGGATGCGGTCTTTGGAGCGGCCAATCGCGCTCACTGGACCACCTTCGGCGCTGCGCGCATCGGGATGAGCGCTTTGGAGCGGCCAATCGCGCTCATGGGGCGGCCTTGGGCAACAGGTCCGAGCCGTGTTGCACTTCGAACAGCGGCAACAGCACCGTCAGCGTGGTGCCCTGGCCGGGCTGGCTGGCCACGTCGATGCTGCCGCCCAGTTCACGCACGTACTGAAAACTTTCGTAGCTGCCTATGCCCATGCCATTGTGTTTGGTGGTGTTGAAGGGCCTGAAGAGGCGCGTGCGCACAAATTCGTCGCTCATGCCTGCACCTGTGTCGCCGACTTCAACTTTGACTTGTCCGCTGAACCTGTGCGCTTTGATCCACACCCGGCCCGACGGCGGAGTGGCGTCTAGCGCGTTTTGCACCATGTGCCCCAACACGCGCTCCAATCGGTCTTCATGGCCTCGGGTGGACGGCCGGTCTTGCACATCGGCGTCAAGCTGGCGCCCCTGGGCTTGGGCCAGGGCTTGCAGACGGCGCACGATGGGCGACAACTCAACGCCGCGTGTGCCGCCTGGGGGGGTGGCCCCTTCACGCAGCTGCAGCATGAGCCGGCGCATCTTCTCAAGCGAGCTCTCGACGGTCAACAGCATGTCTTGCTGGAACTCGCGGTTGTCGTGCAGCCTTTCCGCATTCTTGAGCATGAGCGAAAGCTGGGCCACG
>JANNEX010000631.1:0-33547 GCA_031379155.1 Rubrivivax sp. | reverse complement strand
GCCTGATCCGTTATAGCGTTCGGCGACGGCACAAGCGATACACGAACTGCTGCGGCGCTCCCGAAGGCATCGTGCGCACCTCCAAGCTGTTGTACATGAGTTCGAACGGTTCGCCGAACGTGCCGTGAAGCCCCAAACGATCGCAGCGAGACACAGGCAAGCTGCTGCACTGTTGCGGACCGTCCGGCTCCAACGTGCCGACCACGGCAAAGCCGCCGGGCTTCAGTGCCGTGAGCACCTTCTCGACACAGCGCTGACGTTGTTCGTCGGTGGTCAGGAAGTGGAAAACAGCGCGGTCACGCCACACGTCATGGCTCGCCGCGGGCGGCTCAACTTCCAGGACATCAGCCGCGAACCAAGCGACATGCGTTGCGAACGCTCCCACCCGCTGCCGTACGACGTCCAACGCGTTGGCCGAGATGCCCAGAATGGTGACATCGAAGCAGCCTGCGGTCAGTAGGTCGTCCGTCCACCAGCCTCAACGCGCAACGTAGCGACAACGCCACACGATCTGTCCTTGCCCCTGAGGTCCGGCGCCTCTGCGGCCGACGTGACACCAAGCGAAGCGACTGGCGCGGCGGTCGAGCCGGGCCGATCACCTCAAGCATTCAGCGGCCCGGCATCGGGCATGGCGGGTGACCGGGGTGACGATCTGGCCGGCGTGCAGCGAACGGAGCGCAGCGGCGTGAACGAAACGCCGGTCAGTTCGTCAAGCGGGCCTCGTTCACGTACCCGTGAAGGAAACAGGGCGCGCGATCGCCGGGCACGGGAACGGGCCGCTTTCGTCATCCTCGCCGGCATCGCCGGCCTGACTTGGCTGTTCTGCATCGCGATGAAGGCGCAGCCTTGATCGCCGCATTGGCGAGCGCACCGGCCAGGCGCCCCGCGCCGCAGTCCGGCGACACCCTGTGCGCCAGCGAGCGCGGAGGGTGGCGGCGAGCCCGCGTGAGGGATGGCCGCCCGAAGGGGCGAGACGCTGGGCCTTTGACAGCGGCTCGACGCGCAGCGCAACAGCCCGGCCCCGCGCAGCGGGGACACGCCCTCTTCGCCCTTGAACTCGGCCCGACCCCACGAAGCTACAAGCGGTAAGAGAGCCGCAAAAGTGAGGCGCCAAACGGCATCCCTCTCCTCGAGTTGACACTCGTATGCCTAAATTGGCATAATGTCTCCGATGTTGAAGCAGCAGCCTCGCAAGCCCATCAAGTGGGTCGGCTCCGCCAAGCGCGACCTGGATGCCATGCCCGAGGACGTCAAAGACGTGTTCGGGCACGCCATCGATCTGGCACAGGCCGGCGGCAAGCACCAGGACGCCAAGGTGATGACCGGTTTCGGGTCAGCGGGCGTGCTGGAGGTCGTCGAAGACGATCGTGGCGACACCTACCGCGCCGTCTACACGGTCAAGTTCTCGGGTTGGGTCTACGTCCTGCACTGCTTCCAGAAGAAATCCAAGAGCGGCATCAAGACACCGAAGGAAGACATGGACCTGATCCACGCCCGACTCAAGGCCGCGAAGCTCGACTTCGAGGCCTGGCAAAGCAAACACGGAGCCCGCTGATGAGCCGCAAGACCGACATCACGATCGAAGAAGGCAGCACCAACGTCTACACCGACCTGGGCTATGCCGACGCGGCCGAGATGCAACGCAAGTCGCAACTCGCCGCCGAGATCGCCCGCGCCATCAAGGCCCGCCGGCTGACCCAGCAAGGCGCTGCCGAACTCCTGGGTGTGGACCAATCCAAGGTGTCACGCATCACCCGTGGTCAGTTCCGCGGCGTCAGCGAAGCCAAGCTGCTCGAATTGGTGACCAAGCTGGGCCACGACGTCAAGATCGTCGTCGGCCCGGTGCGCCGCCGCACCGGCAAGATCGAACTCCAGTTCGCCTGATTGCGTCGGTCGGGTGCTGAAGCGGTACGGCAGCTCCGCTGCCGCGAACGGCCGCCCACGATCCCGAGCGCCAGCGACTTTGCGGCCGACGTGCCACCAAGCGCAGCGACTGGCGCGGCGGTCGAGCCGTCGAGCCGGTGGTGCGAACATGCCAAGGCGTTTCAGCGGCCCGGCATCGGGCTCGGCGGGTGAACGGGGTGACGATCTGGCTGGCGTGCAGCGAACGAAGCGCAGCGGTGTGAGCAGAACGCCGGTCAGTTCGTCAAGCGGGCCTCGTTCACGCGCAGTGTGAAGGAAACAGGGCCCGCGATCCCCGGGCACGGGAAAGGGCCGCTGTCGTGTGACCGCCGGCACTGCCGGGCTGACTCGGCTGTTCGGTATCGCGATGAAGGCGCAGCCTTGATCGCTGCATTGGCGAGCGCACCGGCCACGCGCCTCGCGCCGCAGTCCGGCGCCAACCTGCGCGCCAGCGAGCGCGGAGGGTGGCGGCGAGCCCGCGTGAGGGATGGCCGTCCGCAAGGGGCGAGACACCGGACGCCAGACGTTGGCTCAACGCCCAGCGCAACAGCCCGGCCCCGCGCAGCGGGGACACGCCCGTTCGTTGCAATAGCACAGCCTCATCCCCATCACTCACCACCAGCCGTGGCCTGTGCGACGCGCCCTGCGAAGATCGTCGAGCCTCAGCCGTCATGCAATGGCGACGTCGGGCTCGATCGCTGCAGCGACCTCGCCTAAACTCGCGGGGTCGAGGTCAAAGATTTCGATCAGCTCTCGATTCACGTCGCCGATCGGCCGGGTGTGCGCCGCCCGGGATTGCGCCACCACCTCGTCAATCGAAGCATGCCGCAGCCGCTCATGCGTGGGTCGGTCGAAGCGCACCACGAAAGGCGGCAGCGGTTGCCCGCACACGGGCATGCACACCACACCATGACGATCAGGAAGCGTTGCCATGTCTGCGGCATCGAATTGCGGCTTGTAGTACGGCTGCAACAAATCAATGTCCGACGGTCCAAGTCTGAACAGGATTTTGCTCGCGGTGTTCGCCAATACTGCCTCTGCAATCGTCGACTGTCCGTAGCGATTTCGAAGTTGCCCGATCGACTGATTCGCAGTCGTGATCGCCAGGCCGAACTTGCGTGCCTCAGCGAATAGCTGGACCGTGCTGTCGGTGCAAAAAGACTGCGCCTCATCGATGAACAGGTTCATTCGCCTATGGACGACGCGAGGCTGGCGCCCGCGCGCCAGCGCTCCCGCGAAGAACATGTTCAGAACGAGATTGCCAGCGATGCGCGACTCTGTTTCGCCGAGCACGCCCTTTGAGAGATTGAACAGCAGGATGCGTCCCTCGGCCATCGCCTGGGCGATGTTCAGCGTGGACACGGGCCGGTTGAACAGGCGGCGCATCGCCGGTGAGCTGGCAAACGGCGACAGTCTGGGCAGCATGTAAGGAATCCAGTTCTGGAATCCTTGCTCGCCACTCGATCGACGTACCTTCTCCCAGGCTGCGGCCAGCGTGCGGTCACCGCACTTGCCGGCCAGGAAGTCACCATAGTCGGGGTCTTCCCAGCAACGAAGCGCGTCCAAAAAATGTGCCGTCGCGCTTCGGTGCAAAGCCGGCCAACGCCAAAGTCGTCCTCAGGTTCTGGCGCATCACCGGGCCGGTGGTGTCCTTGCCTTCAAACAGCGTGTTCACCATGGCCACAACCTCGTTGCCAACGAAGCTGGCGTAGGCCCTATCGGCCTTGGTACCGTGAAGCGGGTTGATGCTGGCGCAACGCTCGGCGTCTGTCACGTCCACCAGGATCACGTCCTTGACGCGGTCCTTTGGAACTAGGGGCAGGACGTCATCAACCAGCGTGCCATGCGGGTCGAGCAGAGCCACGCCGGGACGCAGGGCAGAAGCCATGTCATCTGCCAGCATGCGCAGCAGCAGACTGGATTTCCCTGATCCTGTGGCGCCAAACAGCGCCAAATGTTTGTCCCGGCTGTCGTCGGGCAATGCTATCGCCGACGACGCCCTGCCGCACACCGTGTGGCCGAGCACGACGCCGCCATTCGCTGGCGGGCGCTTCGCAGGCGCGGCGAAGTGCACCGGCACGCCGAATGTGGCCAACTGCGACAGCGCGGGAAAAAGTGCCGGATGAGCCTGTCCAGCACGAAAGGTCCAGTGCAATCTTGGCAGGGGCGGCACCTTCAGTGTGGCCAACTCGACGGCAGTGACCGTCACTGCCCGATTGCCAAAGATGTCAGTCGCCAGGCGTTGCATTGCGGTCGCCGGGATCGGGCCGCTGGACCGAACCGTGCAGTCCACTGCCAGCCCTTGCTCCGGGCTTGTCAGCCACGACTGCAAGGCCTGGATGCAGGGCTCAACTGCACCCTGAAGGACGGCGTAGTTCTCCATCAGCGAGCCGTGCCTGAACAGAACCAGGCTGTTTGCCAGCAATCGATGCCGCAGCTTGGCCAGCGCCACACGCTCATCGTGCCCCATGTTGTAGGGCATCAGCCGAACGCTGACTTCAACGCAAGCTGGCCAATCCAGTGGCTCGGCCCACGCCGTGAACGCCCAGGCCGGCATCTCAGGCAGCGCGGGCAGCAAATGCACCTCGGGCGCGCTGTCATCAAACGCCTCGTAGCGCGGGCTTCCAGGGCGCATCGCCGCCAGCAGCGGCGTCAACTCCAGGTGCCATGCCCTGGCCGGCGCCGGGGCCTCGCTCATCCAACCATCGATCAGACCGGACCGCTCGAAATGCATGGCCGGGCAGCTCGCCAGCAGGCCAGCCCGCACCAGCTCTGCCAGCGGCTCCAGTTCGTGCGGGTGCGAACATACGGCGCGCACGCTGAATCGATAGCGCGGTGTCGAGTCCGGCATAACCCCATCGGGCGCCACAACCTCGGCGCGAAACTCGTGCACAAACTCCAGACGCTGCTTCGGTGCAAGACGCAGCAGCATGTCGTTCACCGCCGGGCCGACGATGGACTTGGCGACAGCCTGGGCACTGAGCATCACGAACACCGCCGCATGCTCACATGTCGCACTCGCCAAATCACATGGCTGCACGACGCCGAGATCACCAAAGTTGGTGCCGACGAGTCGCAGGCGTGGCGGATTTGGCTTCATTTGATTCTGAAGATTGCTGTGGCGCTGAAGGCGGGCGATTCAGTGCTTGATGACCGACGGTTGGATGGGGGTTGGATGCGGCGCGAGCAGAAAGTCAATAGTTGCGGGCCTTCTCCTGCGCCCACCTGACGGCCCGATCAAGCCTGCTGAAGGTCCCGGAGGTCTTGCCGTCCGATCTCCGAACCAGATAGCTGGTACCGAACAGACCACTGCTCTTGATTACTTCGTACCTGCTGTGCTTGCCGTAGATGACTTCGACGACGGTACTGGACATCTTTGCTTCTCCTTGTGGGCATGCTTGTGGCGCGATGACGGCTCTTCAGCCGACGCCAACGGTGTCTCAGGCGCCGTCGAGAACGATCCCGGCGTCCTCAATGCCGGTCACCTGAACCTCGGTCCTGACAGTGTCAAACAGCCGCTCGGCAAGCGGCGTCACCAAGCGGCCCTGGAGCGTATTGCCGATCTGCCTACCGCCCAGTGCCAGTACCTCGGGCGCCAAGCACATGTCCTCGATCTGCTGTCGGGCCGCATCCGAGAACCGAACCTCAACGCCCTGCGTCTCGCGCACCCGCTCAAGAATTTGGCCGAGCATCTTTTCGACGATGAGCTTTGCAACCTCGGGGCGGATGAAGTCGAACACGATCACGTTGTCCAGCCCGATGCGGCCCAACAGCTCGGGGCGGTTGATGGTCTGCGTGAAGTGCGTTTCGATCACGCTCTTCACTCCATGCTCAAGTTCTGGGAACGACTGGTCCGCAGAGAAATCCCGGGCGCCGAGGTTCGACGTGAAGATCAGCACCGATTCGCCAAAGTAGGCGGCGTTTCCGCGGCCATCGGTGACGCGGCCGTCGTCGAGCAGTGAGAGGAACTTGTCCAGAATTCGTGGATGCGCCTTTTCGATCTCGTCGAAAAGCAACACTGAGAATGGCCGGTTTCGGACGGCCTCAGTCAACTCCCCTCCTTGGCTGAATCCGACATAACCTGGCGGCGCGCCGATCAACCTCGCGTCCGCGTGGGCGTCGCCGAATTCGCCCATGTCGAAGCGGGCGATCGCGTTCTCGTCGCCGAACACGAGTTCGGCGATGGCCTTGGCGAGCTCGGTCTTGCCCACTCCCGTCGGCCCGGCCAGGAACAATACCGCCCGCGGGCCCCGTGAAGCCTGCCGCTGGTGCGCCCCCGACAGGTTCAGCGCACTGCGTTTCAATTGGCGCACGGCATTCGCCACCGCTGTACCCTGCCCCTTGATCCGCTTTTCGAATCGCAAAGTAGCCTCGCCCAACGCATCGCGCAGCGCCTTGCCAGCCCAGGGCGTGTCGTTCAAACCTTCCTTTACCGCCCGTGACAGGTGTTCAAGTTCGGTGGCCGTGCCGCTGCCCTTCTGTCGCGCGAGGTCAAGGATGCGCTGCAACGTGTTCAACGGCTCGCCTTCGGTCAAAGCGGCCATACGTTCCGCAGACGCCTCACGGACCTGGTCTGCACCAAGCGGCTGACCGAATTGGAATGCGTACGCCTTGCGCTCGTCACGCGTCGGCAGGCCCAACCGGATCTGGCGAATACTGTTGACCTGCAGCGTCTCCGGTATGTTCGATGCACGGCGAAAGCACAACAGCAACATCGGCGCGTAGTGGCCCGAGTCATTCGGCACACCCCGTTCGGCATACCGAATCAGTCGCTGCATGCGCAGTTGCGCCTGCGCGGCCGGTTCGCCGAAGATGAAGTCGGCGTCGTCGATCATGATTGCGAAATCCGCGGGCGCAGCCTGATCGACCAGACCGTCCAGAAGCTTTTCGAGGCTCAGATCGACCGTGGCGCCGGCCTTGTTCAACGCCGGGTTCAGTTGGCCCATGGCGCGGCAGTCGTCGGCGGCAAACAGCGTCGAGATCGTCGACTTCAGTGGATCGTGGCGCAGAAGCGCGGCGTATCGCGGCTGCAGCACCTTCCAGGCGGCGCGCGACAAGGTCGCAATGCGCACGGCACCACCGCCCTCCGACGACAACGCGAAGCGGTCGCTGACGCGCTCGCCAACGAGCAGCGCCACAGGCGACAGGGCGGTACTCAGGTCCAGGTTGTCCAACCAAGCGTGCTTGATGGTCATGTTGGTCATCGCTTGCTCCTCGTGACTACGTGGCCCCGGTGTCCCGGGTCGCCTGCTTCAGCTCGCGTGCCTGTGCCACCTGCTGGTCGATGCGCACGCCCAACTCCGCCATTTCGCTGGCCAGCAACACCGAGTGGTCGTGGGCGTCAGCCAACGCGGTGAATGGGGCAAGTGCTACGGTTTGGCCGCTGTTGAGGCCGCCGGCCGCACGATGCAGCTTCGAGCAAGCCGCGCTGTCGAATTCGTCGTCGCGCACCCTGGCGCTGCGATCGGCGGAGTTGTTCGTCCGAAACGGAATCCAGTGAAGCTGGTCGCCCGCCATGTGGAGCATCACGCAGTGCTCCTGATACTCGGGCAGCCCGAGCAACACATGGTCGCCATGCTCACCGTCAAACTGGATGTCATCGCGCTCGACGGTGACGAAGCCGGATTCGTGCAAGGCCAGCTGAATGGCCAGCCGGGCGTTGCGCGACGCTAGGCGCTCGTTGGCAGTGCGCTGCAAGTCGTCGTACGCGCGCCGCAGTGTCGGCCTGAGTTCAGCCAGCCCGTTCGACACCTGGTCAAGCTCGCGGCACAGCCCCTGCCAACGCTCGATCAGGTCTGCGTCTTCCATGAACGGCGGCGCCGACAGCAGTTCCTTCGCCTGGGCGCATTGGCGACTCTTCTCGACGAAGGCCGTGGTGCGCGCCCAGAAGTCAACGCCTTCGGCCATGCGGTGCCCGAGCCGAATGTCTGCCAGCAGGCTTTGCAATGAACAAGGCAAGTCCGGCTCATTCAGTTCGAGCTTGAGGAAGTGACGGCTTAGCCTCACCTCGAACTCGCGTAGCAGTTCCGCCTGCTCGGACCGTTTCCATTCGGCGAGCGCATCGTCGCCACTGACCAGGGCCTGACGCGAGACCAGCCGGTTGATCACCCTGCGCAAAGCCTCGTTGGCCCGGGCCGTATCCTTGTAGCGCGAAACATGTTCACGCACGCGCTCGACTTGCTGACGCAGTGTCGCGTTGCTGCTTTCGATCTCTTCACATTCGGCACCGGCAGCCGGCGGCGCGCCAGCATCCACACCGGGTGGCATGGTTTCGCCAAGCGCTTCGGCGAGTTCGCGGAGGTCATTGCAATGCTGGGCCAACTCATCGCGCAGCGCGTGCTGCTCGGTCCATCCCCGCTGCGCGCGCTCGCGGCGGCTCTGCAAGTACTCGGCACGAGCGATGGCCTTCTCGGCCGAGGCCCGCCACGCGCCGATCTGCTCTTCGAGCGTCAAGGCCAACCGCTGCCATGCGGCGCCTTGATTCGGGTCGGGAAACGCCGGAAGGTCGCCGAGCACAAACGACAGGTCCGGCAATCCACTCCGCGCTTCGTCCACACGCATGCGCAGCGCCGCATCCTGTTGCACCAAACTCTCGATACGCGACTTCGCCGCCGCGATGGCGCGTTCCTCGCGCACGCGAAGTGCCAGCGCCAGCGCCAGCTGCGCGGCTTCCACTTGCGCGGCTCGATAGTCGTGGTGCGAGACTGCTGCCGGAGCCACCGTTGCGCACTTTGGACCGCTCATGATCTGACCTCGCCTTTCACTGTGTACACGCCGCTCAAATCGGCCTGCTGCAGCCGATCGATGAGGGCCTTGGCCTCGACGTCACCGTTCATAGCGCGGCGGGCGAGTTCGAAGAGATTTCGTTCAACCGCCGCATCGTCGAGCGACACACCGCGCCAGACTCGCGGGCATGCGGGATTGAGTCGATGGGCTAGCCGCACCAGCAACCAATCCGTCGACCGCCCGTGCCTTCGATGGATGGCGATTTCGTTCGACACCTCGCGCATTGCAGGGTTGTCGTTGAGCCAGTCAATCACTTCGTCCAGCCGCTCAGCGCTGAGATCCAGGTCTTGGAGCAATGGCTCGGCGAGGTCGCCTGGCAGATGAACGTTTCGGCCATGCAGCACGAACGCGGTACTGGCCGCGCCGGGCCGCAGGCGCGACCAATCCGGCAAGTCAACCGGAGAGCCTTGCGTCCATTTGACGAGATCGGAAATCTGCCAGCGCCGCTCCGGATCCGGGTACAGCAAGCCCTGGATGGCAGAACGCAGCCCGTCGTCGCGGATGACCCGCAAGTCAATGTCACCGTGCTCTGTCACGTGATGCGTCGGCGCATGGCCGGCTGCGAGCTGCATCGCGACAGCGCCAACCGAATACAGCGGCGAGTTCGGGTGCCAATGCTTGGTCTTGAAGATCTCGGCGCCCGCGTACTCGGTCTGCGATGCCGGCAAGGTGGCCAAGAAGCCGCTCCCACCGGCGTGCACCTGCATCAGCTTGCCGTAGTCGATCAGTTTCAGCGTACTTGCGCTAACAACAAAGCTCGACGGCTCCAGCCACAGCGGCGCCAGTTGGACGCTCGCGAGCGAAGTCAGGATTTCGGCACATTGGCGGATGAACCAGACAGCCGCACCGTCACCCAGATTGCATTGCACCCATTCGTCGAAAGGCTTCGCGGCCGCATCGTGAGCGATGAGCTCGAAGTCCTTGCCACTGAAATGGCCCTGCGCGAGCAGCGGGACAAGCCCGGTGCGATGCAGTTGCTTCAACTGCGCGTAGGCGTTGTTGCTGGTCAGGCTTCCGGTCGAATAGCACTTGTACAGAGCGCGCCTTTGATCGGCATCGACCACCTGTTGCGACAAGCCGTCCAGTGACTTGTGCCCAATCAAGGGCATGACCAATGCCCAGCCCGCCAGTTCCGGCGGCAGACCTACCGTGCGCGGCTCTGCGCCCGAAGTCGACACTGGCTCTGTCGTGCCGCGCAAGCGGTCGGCGAGGCGCGACATCAGCGAGGGCTTGCCCGAGTGCTTTGTCACTCCGGGCACTGCTGTCGATTGCGATGAGAGCTCGCCGGCCGGCCGTTCAGGCTCTTCAAGGGCTTGCGCATGGGTCGACGCCCGCGACGCGGCTAACGCATCGCTCGCCGCCGTGGTCCGTGCCGGCGCTGGTGCCGACGACACTGCCCGCAGCCGCGCGCCGTGTACGGGGCAATACTCCTCTTCGGCAAAGGCCTCACCGCATGTCGGGCACATCAGTTGGGTAGCCATCTTCAACCCCACGATTTGGAAGTGACCTGGATACCGCGCCGCTCGAGCGCCGCAGTGAATCTGTCGAGACCATCGCCCTTGGGCACGCCGGAAAACTCCACGCCGCCAGCGTTGAACGTCGCCTCCAAAGGCGTGGGCGACATGTCGAATCCTTCGTAGCGCTCCCTGGCCTTGGTCGTGAGGCACCGCAGCGTCTGGTTCGCGCTGCCCAGCAACGGGTGCTGGCTGGGCAGCTTGTGCACGAATGGCTCCGGGATGACCGCGTCGCACAAGGCCAGCAACTCGGGAAAGCGCGCCTGCAGCAGCGCCCATGGCAAGCCCGAATACAGCAGCATGTCCCATTCGGGATTTGCCCGGCGCATATGGTCAAGCAAGGCGCTGATCGCGGGCGCCGCCTCAGAGGGCTCGCCACCGCTGATCGTGAGCCCGTCGATCATGCCGTGCCGCGCCGCCAGGGCGTGAAGCAGTTGCACAAGCTCCGCCACAGTCATCGACCGGCCCTTGGCCTGCCAGGTGTCCTGCGAGCAGCAGCCGTGGCAACCGATCGAACAACCTGCCACCCACAGCACGATTCGGCGTCCGAAGCCAAGGTTGGTCACCGGTGCCGAAACGCGAAGTACGTTGAGCGACCTGATGCCGATGCTGATGCTCATGCTGTTCCCCCGTCGCGGCGAGTCGCGCGATTGCTGGGCGACTCATTCGGTTGTCCGCCGTTCCTGCCAAAGGCGGCGCGGTCGAAGCGTCGGTCTGCCGAGGCGCGTTGGACGGGACGGCCTATGTCCATAGGCTGGACCACTTTGCAGAATCCGGCATCGTTCTCGGCGTAGGCGATCAACTCGCCGGCATACATCGTCAGGGTCAACACCTGGCGAGGTCCGGGCTGAATGATCACGCGGGTCATTCCCAGGCTAGACACATGGATCAGAAGTCGATCCGCCGCAGCGCATTCGATCTCGATTCTTACCGTCTGACCGGCTGCCGCCCGAAGTGCCGTCGGCACGCGAAGCATCGGCGCATTTTCGTCAGTTCGCACCGCAGCTGCGGCGATTGCACGCACGCTCATAGCCTCGACCAGGTTCAGGACGTGGCGCAGATGTGGGCGGACCGCCTCGATCGCAGCCAGCACTCCAACATTCAGTTGCGAGACACGTGCTTTGGGGTCGAGAACGCCCTTGGCACGCAAAACCTCAACATCCGGGCGGATCGAGTCCTCAAGCTTGCCGCGCGCGCCAAGGGCCGCCAGCGTGGCATACACCAGCGCCGATCGGCTTGGCAGCGCCGCAGGTGGAAAGCCGAGCACACGCTGACGATCAACCTGCCGGCATGCGGCAGCTTGCGCGTCAAGCCAACTGCTCAGCACGACATCGAGATGGCTCATGCCCGTGCCCCTACATGTGCAAACGAAATCGGCACCACTTTGCTCGCTGCTTCGTCAGTGGCGTTCGCGCGTTGCAGCGAATCACCCTCATCGACAGTGAAGATCACTGGCGGAACATTCCGATTGAGTTCGGCGAGACTTGATGCATGGAGGAGTTCGAGGCGCCGGGCGTCGCGGTCAGACAGGTCCGTTACGGCGTCGATCACGTTTTGCGGTGGCTGGATCTTTGCAAGCACCAGGCAAAGTAACTCGCAAAAGACAAGCACTGCGAGTCGTCCGCCCACAGCAATCCAGGTGCCCACGTCCGCGTACTGAATCGACTTGAACAGCGCGCCAACGCTGGCGGTCGCCGTGAGGTGGGCCCCCAGAATCGCTTGCCGCTGCCGCTGCAGGTCCAGCACTTGACGCCGTAGAAGATCGTTCTGGCCCGATAGCTGGTCGACTTCTGCAAGCTCGCGCCGCGCCGCGTCGGCCTCGGCTTTGTGCCCCGCAGCGCGTTGCCCGCAACGGCCCCCAACAACGCGAACCCCTGTTGACGCATCAGTGCCAGGCGCTCCGCTGCATTCCTTCTCGTACAGCATCTGCGCCCTGCTCAGGCGCGCGGTGATGATCGGTCGTTCGCGATGCAGGCGGTTCTCGTTCGCCGCGATCACTGTGCCGGCCTGCGCGAGTTGCTCCTGAAGGCGCACATATTGCGAGCTGGCTGCGGTTCGGCCCTGCTCAAGGTCGCTCGTCTCGGCGGCCCGCATGGCTTGCAGCAGATTGGGCTGCTCACTCACCAGGGACGCATACGCTGCAACCAGACAGCTGATCAGTGCGAGACCCAGCCGCATGGTGTTCAGATGCCTGTGGCCATTCCCATCGTAGGCCGCGCCAGTAATTCGCCAGTCGATCAGCAACGCAATGAATGGAAGCAAGAAGATGAAGGGCGCGTTTCCAAAGACAGCGCCGGCATAGGTGAACAGCGCGATACCACCGATGGTCGGGCCAATGACCACGGCCAAGCCGCGAGACAGGACGTCGACCTTTGCCCGCCAGTCGCGCAACTGCTCAACGGCCTCATGCGGAAAGCACGCCAGCGCACAGATGCCACGCATGACCAACCCACAGGACTTTGCGATCAAGCTTGGCTTGTCTTGCTTGGTGCTGTCCGGTTTGGTCATGTTCATTCCCCTGATAGTTGGCTGCTGCGTCTTGTGGTCGGTTCGTTGTGCGGACGAATGACGTTCCTATGAGTCATGAGAGGACGGTGTACTAGCGTTGGCGTAGCAATCGCCGAGCCAACCAACCGATGAAGCGGAACGGCGCGAGAAGCGTTGCCCGCACCACATCAGCGGCCAAGATGCCGACCATGTGATCGGTCGAGTGCTTCCCGATGACGACCACGAACAAGCCGCGAAGCAGGCTCAAACCGAAAACAACGAGCAGGCCCCAAAGCAACCAACCCGGCAACGCGTCAAACAGCGGCGCCAGCAGCACCGGCAGAAAGATGATCGCCATCGCCGCAAACAGCAGGCCCGAGGCGATGCGCCGCGCGCCGACGATCATGGCCAGGCCGGCGCCAACAAACATGAACACCACCAGCTCTTGTGGGATGAACAGAATGAGATTTCGCATGGCCAGTGCCCGGTTCAGTCAGCAACCACGACGCGAATCTTGGAACCGTCGGGAAGATCACGCGTTTGCGCTCGCATGGCCGAGCCCGCGCCGCGGTTGTCGTGCGGGTTGATGTAACGCACGTTCGCGTTGTGGCCACCCTCTTTGGTCATCGCGGGCGGGTACTCGTCGCGCTCATAGTGCGGAGCAGGCTTGCGCTTGAGGCTCACGCTGCCGGTGGCGGCGGCGCGGCGCTCGGGCGCGCCGGCACGATCAATATGCAGGACGGTAGGCTGGCCGTTCTTCTGGGCGTGCTCAATATGGCCAGCAGCCTCCGGATGCTTCGAGCGTTGGATGATCACGTCGCGCGGCTTGCCGGCGGCTTGCTGGGCTGCTTGCATACTGGCCTTCTGCGGTGCAGGCTTGAGTGCGCGCTTGGTGATCGCGCCACGTGCTGCGCCCAATAGGGCGCCCGCTTCCGCGTCTATGGGGAGAGTGGCGCCAGCGATGACGAACACAGCAGCGATTGCGGCAGCCAGGGATCGTTGCATGGTTGCTCTCCAAGTTGTGAGGGGTTTGGTGCTGCGGGTGGATTTCTGGCGCTCTTCGCGGACAAGCAGCCCATGAGCCTGTTGCGGAGGGCCACTCTCAATCGCGCAATCGGTTCTGCACAAACTTCTCTCGGAGTCGATAGGTGCAGTCAGTTCGAAACCGATACAGCTTCGGATTGGTAACGCTGGCCACTGCGTGAGAACACGCATGGCGCAGATGGACGAGGCTCTCCACCACGATCGGCTCCGCCTGCGCACCGCTGCTGCGGGCCAACCGCAACGCCTTGTCGAGAACGCCGAAGATCGCCCGGATCGGCTCATCGGCAACGTCCTGCCGCTGTGCGGCGGCACGACGCTGCACCTCCTGCGTCCAGCCGCGGAAAAGATTTCGCCAAACGAGACGGAAGCGTTCCGGTTGACTGGTCCTCAACTCGACCAGTTCTTCGACAAGCTTGTCAAACCGACGCTCTGAAGCAGTCTTCGCCATGCGGTCCTCCCTGAGTGTGGATAGATGTTGCCCGTCATGCCATGTGCACGAGTCGTACTCGCACAGCGCACGGACCCCGGCACTCGCCATATCGCGCGCGTCCGATCGCCCTGGTGCGGCGCCGTCCCGCGACTCGCGTCGCGCCCGGCTCGGGTTACTCGGCTTCAATCGAGGCTGATGCCGCCGATCTCAGGCCGTCTCTCAGAGTGGAAGGGTTCTAGATCGGCACTCAGTTGTCGCGGATCTGAGATGAGACATGCGGGATGCCGACGGGGACACGACAGGTCTCGGCAAGGCACGACACGACACGTTAGCCAACAGCTGCGCCAAGGACATGGCGCGACGCTTAAGTGCAAACTCTAAGGAGGCCGCGTTCAAAAGACGGGCGGAAGCGATCCAGCGTTGCGCCGAACTCAACAGCCCACAGCGCCCGACGAAGCGAATACTTTCGCTACCAACTATTGGGCCGTACCGCGATCCATCGGATCGCGCCCAGCTCGAAGTTTCTCTAAGTAGACAGTCGCCGCGTCATTCGGTCGTGAGCGAGAGTGAGGCGGCAGCGACAGGTATAAGCAATGCCTGTGCCAAGTAGATTCGGTGAGGCGAAGGTGAGGCGATCTTGGGCCGGCGCTTCCGTTCCTGCCGGTGGGTGCCGACGAGACTCACGACAGCGATGACCAAGCTCCACGATCTGAGGTTCGACAAGCAGCGCGAGCCGACTGCCACCGCGCGCGGACGGTCTCGGATCCTCAAGAATTGCGACCATCTCGCTGGGTTCGCGTTTCTGGTACGGCGCGCGGGCGCCGGTGATGGCGCCTGCCAAAGAAGCTTCCCGCCCAAAAAATTGGGCGCAGCGCACGCCGAAGTCCCGACGTAGAGGTTCAGTGCTGTGGCGCCAGGCCGTTCACGCCAATGCTACTTTTCCCGTCGAGGCAGGCGTTGCTCGACTAGTTTCTGTAATTCCTCACGGTCTATCTTCCGGTCGTGTTTCCAATCAAACAGGCTGTTAACCAAACGGCTGCTTTGTGCTGGTGTCATTTTTGTGTCGCCAACCAGTAGTCGCATGGCAGGATCAACCACGAACTTGCCCGATGAAGGATCGCGTCTGGTTTCAAGGGCGGCCAATGCCAATTGCTGGCGAACCGAACTCCATGCTGCCTCGAGCTTCGGAAGCGAGCCTCGGAGGGCGGGGTCAGCCGGGTTGATCGAAAACTGTTGCATGGCTTCGACCAGTTCATCCACGCTGAAAGCGCAGCCACCTTGCCCGGCGGCATGACTCTTTTCCAGTAGGAAGGCGGGCGACGTCTTGACTTGCTCAACTGCGGTTACGTCAAGTCGTCCGGGACCGCCGGCTGCAACCTGTAGCCCGGGAGTCGAAGACCACTCAGGCGGGAACTGACCAATGCTCAGAAGGCTATTGTTCTGCGCGACCTTGACGGCATTCCTGACCTCCCTGGTCACTTCGCGCGCATTCCCGCGGAGTTCGGCTCTGCAAATCGCGTCGAGCGCGCCAGGGTCGATCTCGATTCCGGCTTTGCCCCAATCCCTCATCGCGTCCGCGAGAGCGCGGGCCGCCAGCAATCGCGCATCGACGGGCCGCTCGCGCAGCGGCGGGATTCGCAGTACATGGCTGAATCGTTGCAAAAGGTCCTCGCGAAACCGCTCACCTCCGTCTTGCGCCCACTTGTCAACAGGCCGGCTGGTGGCGGCCACGACGCCGCATTGCCCGGCCTTCTGCGTCTGACTGCCGACGGACCGAAACTCGCCGGTCTGGATGAATCGCAGAACCTTGGCCTGGTGTGCCGGGGTCATGTCGCCCAACTCATCCAGGAAAAGCGTGCCGCCCCTGGCTGCATCCACCAACCCGGGTCTGTCGGCCTTCGACGAGGTGTAAGACCCCTGCTTCGAGCCGAACATTTCGGCTTCAAAGAGTTCGGCGGAGATGTCCGCGACGTTGACAGGCACGAAAGCCGCACCCGAGCGCGCGGAGGCCAAATGGATGAACTGCGCAAGGTGTTCCTTGCCGACACCAGTTTCACCCAGGATAAGAATCGGATCGCCTGACTGTGCGTACTGGGAGGCCAATGAGTAGACCGCGAACATCGCGGGCGACTCGAAAATCGTCTCGTCCGGAATGCCAATAAGTGCGCGCCTGGTCGCAGCATCCATGCGGCCGTGCTCCACCAGGGTCAAAGCCAGGCTCTGGGCCGTCAGGCCGAGCTTTGACACGAAAGGTGAAGCGGCGCCCACCGGCAGGACCTTCGCGTGCAAGGTGGTAAACCGCACGACCGGCAGGCCTGCGAACCGCTCCAGCAAAGCCGCCTCGATTCGGGAGCCGAACGCGTCGTCGTCTGGCATACCCGCGGGAACGTCGTTCTCATCCAGCCGGCCAGAAACGAACTGCATGTCCACCAGCACCAGCGCCCACTGGTCTGCCTGCGCGCCGCCTTCGATTACCGCCGCCAGCGCCGGCGCCACATCGTTCTTCAACCCGCCATCGACCTGCGTCTGGCCGGGGCAGAAGCTGAATTTGACGTTGAGCGTATCGCCAAGCGCGTTCAGGTTATCTTGCCTGAACGGGTCGCGGCCAAGTTGGTCGTCGATGACCAGCACCTTCAGCGATTTGCGCCCTTGTTTACTCATGGCAAGACAACGCCTTTCGGCACGTCATCGACAACTGCCCTGAACTCAAGGGCCTGGTGCAGCACTCCCGCCCACGCCGTTTGAACCGCTTCGGCCGTGGGACGCTGCGCCTTAGACAGCAAGACCCGAAAAGTCGCCAGCGCCGCGGACAGCAGCGCCAGGGCCTGCCGGTACCGCGCGCCCAACCCCTCCACGTCCACCTGCGCGGCATAGATCTCATCCAGCCGAGCGCACATGCGCCTTCGCTGCGCTTCATCAAGATCGTCAAGCGGCGGCAGCAGGGGAACAAGCGTGCTGGAGCTGAATTCGTGCAACCGGCCGGCCAGATCGAGTGCTTCCCGCTCATAAGTTTCGAAGGCGCGCAGGAACATACCCGCTTTGCCTGCATTCAAGCGTGCCAGCATTGTCCTGGCGTCTTCAGGCAACAGCATATTCTCAAGCCATTCGTGAGAAATTCGGGCGCGCAGTCCTGTGACGGGTACGGCCAAGTCGGTCACATACAAAAGAGCGTGCACGCAGCCCTACTTTCGATATCTGTTCTCAAGCAACTCCTGCAAGGCATCAATGGAATACCCTCCATGAGGAGCAGCGCTGCCGAACTCAGCGCGAAATTCGGCTTTGAGCCCGTCGGTTATCTGCACTTCATTCTTCTCACTCTGGTATCTGAGCCACTCCGCGATTGCGTGGATTGGAGGCCCGAATCGCTTTGTGAACAACGACCAGTCCGGCTTCCCGTCAGAAACTGAACAGACAAATTTCTCCATAGCTTCCCGGTCTGTCTTCTTCAACAAATCGGACAATCGTTGCGAGTCTGGCAACTTGTACTCACTCAGTTTTGGAGAATTTATGCCAGACAAACTGGAAATCCCATCTCTAGAATAGTGCGCAATAGCCAAAGGCCTTTCTTTGAACATGCCATATAATCCATTAACATACTGCTCTCTATTCGAAACGTGTAGAAAAATTATCGCTGCCGACACAGCTTCGATGTTCCCAAATACGTTGACATTGAATGGCACTGTGTTTATGGCCGTCGGATGTACAACTACACTCGTGTGATCATTATCAAACCAGGCTCGAAACTGGCTTAACGAAGCTGCCACATCGGAGTTAATGTTATTATCCTCGGCAATACTCTTGTGATCTATAACATAGATTCGCATCATAATACTTTACCTACACTGTCGTTGAGAATTCCCACAACAATTGAATGCTGTCCAAAATAGCCAATTCCCCAGTCATTCGCCTCAAAACAAATTGCTGTCAATGGTGCCTCTGTACCGAAAGCGCGATATTTCGGCCAATGTTTCACGCAGACACCATTGTGTTTGCCTTCGATCAACTCGACGGGGACACTATGAAGAACGTCCATGAGTGGCGATACGAAATCACCTCTGACAAATCCTAAATTCTGGCTCCCATGCGCGTGTCTCTTCATCCATACTAATTCTTTCTTCAAAGCAACTTGCAGTCCTCCAAGGGTCTTCGCCACCTTACTTGGGTCATCCAACTCTGCATGCAGCTTGAGTTCATCTTCATTGAGATGCAAAGTAAATTGAGCAACTCTGGCTGAAGCCCTACGTACTTTGAAATGAACCCCGTCATTCGCATTCAACCCCCGGCGACGACTTTCATATATAAAAGACAACAGGCCGAAAACAGGCTCTTGGTTGGCAAATCCATGTCCATCGCCTTCGCTCTCAGCCCATAGCACATCGTCGAACTGACATCCGGTCAGGTCGAGACTCATATACGGCAGCAGTTGATGAGCCTTGACGCGTCGTGGGCGTTCCCACTTCAAGATTTCAAAGTACCTAGATTTGAGACCGTGTTCGCCAAGACGCTTACTTATGAGCTTCAAATCTGTAAGGTTCGGCATCGGACTTGAGGCACCATGCAAGAAAGCGTTCCGCTCGCCGTCAACAGCGATTGCGGCAAATATCGATCGTGCGATCCTCTCTTGGCCGGTCACCGTCGCAGCATCAAGAATCTCGTTACAGCGCCGCAGCAGGCAAACAGCAGCGTCCTCTTGTTCCTCGGCAGAACAGGTAGACCATGCGTCATTACTCACACTTTCGAAAACTTGCTTTGGTTCGAGCCCAAGAAAGCGGTGAATGGCCATTGCAAGAATCGCGGCACCATGCAGGGTGTTAGGGTAATCACAGTTATGATCAATTAGAATTTCTGCTTGGTGACCTGGAATCTTGAGTACTTCGTCGTATTGAAATAGTTTGGCGACCTCTGCGTAGGCCCGAAACAGCCCATCCTTTGGTGGGGCTACAAAGCTGTTGACGAACTGCACAGACTGCTGCAAACGGGCAAGCGTATCATTGATTACATCGACCCTGGGCTTGATACTGTCAAGCACAGCTTTGTGCTGGCTCAGTTCCGCGGCACGATTCTTCACATCCGTATGTCTTTCCGACGCCAATTGCCGCAAGAGTGGTTCTTGGATGTAGGAAACTCGTTCGTACAGTATTCTCGACAAGGGCATAGTCATGAGCTTCTCCTGCAACTCTTCGCTGCAGTACAGCTCAATCGATATGAAGGCGTACAGCGCATCGATCCACTTGTCCTGCTCTATAGGTTCAGCGGGCACCGCAAACGCGATCAGCATCGCAAGCGAAGGCTTTTGAATGTTGCTCTGAGTTGATGCTGTACCCTTTTCCCTATTAAATACAGTGCGACGGAATTCTAGGTACGGAGCCGCCGCGTCCTCGACAAATCGCACGAATGCATCCTCCCTAATACCAGCGACTTGTGGCATTTTAACTTTGGTGCTCTCGAACTCAATCCAAGTCCCGATTACACACTGGCCTCCACGGCCATTGACAGCGTGCAGCACGAGGTCATTGCCATTTTTTACGTAGATTGCCGCTACCTGCGCCCGTTCATCTTCATAAAACACGCGGTAGACCGGAAAAGGCACGTAGGAATTGTTCACAAGGTCCGGCTTCGGCCATTTAGTGGTATTTATCGCCTCGACCCAGCCTAGGTCGATCTTGGTATAGTCGTGAAATCCCAATATCAAGAGGTCCCGAGCGTCGCGAAAGTCTTCGCTGATTTTGAAATTCAGGACTTGATGGCCTGTTTCGATAGAACTGTCGCCTGTTCTTACTGCCGTGTAGGCAACGCTGAAGTGGGGCACGTGCACCCGGATTGGGGACGACAGGTAATCCAGGGGATTCGACTGGCGTAGATCAACCTGAAGTTGAAAACCCGCATCGATTTCGCGATACATGAGCCAAAGAATATTCCTGAGCGTCGAGGCTGCCGCGTCGGCCCGCTTTGATGCCTTCAACGGATCTCTATCCAGCAGATCGTTCCAGGCGTCGCGTTTACCCGGATCGACTTCATTACTCTGCATGAACCGCCGGTACAACGTACACCACTCCGTCGAGACTTCGAATCTGCGGCGAAACTGATCCGAACTTACTGCACTTTCTCCCCAATCCGCACTGAATACGGATCTGTTGATAGGGGCTAGGCAACCGACGGCATCGTCCGAACGCGAACCGCCGCCATGCTTCTCCAGGGAATGCACATGGGCAATTCGCGCACGCCAAGCGTCAAGCCAGTACTGGTCGGCAGGCACATGCGCGGAGGACGAAGCAGACATCGTGCCGGGTCAATCAGACGTCAACTGACCAAGGCTGCCGTCGCTATCAGTCGCCAACCCCATCTTGTCTCACCCCCATCAGCGGATGTCACAGATACGTGATAAATCGTATCAGAAGTGGAAGCGTCGCTTCCCTTTCTTCCTCCAAAGCTGTCCAAAGAAGCGTTTGGCGGTGGCGCGAAAGTTGCGGTGCATAGGCCCATGACGCAGGTATTCATAAATGGGCTCTGCCAGGGGCTGGTGCTTGCCTTGCTGGCTGTTGCCTTCCAACTGGTGTACCAGCCGACGCGGGTCTTCTTCGTGGCGATGGCGGCCGTCGTGTCGCTGGCCCCGTACGCCTTGTCCTGGGTGCAGCACCTGGGGGTGCCGGTGCCTGTCGCCCTCATGCTTGTGCTTGCGCTGTGCGGAACGCTGTCAATGGCAATGGAGTGGCTGAACCATCGGCCCCTCAATGCCCGGGGCGCTTCGGCCGGCGCTCACATGGTGAGCTCACTGGCCATCTACCTCGTGATTGTGCAATGCATCTCCATCTGGCAGGGCAGCGAGACTCGCACATTGCAGTCCGGCCCCGACCCTGTCGCCTGGCAGCGGCCCGGTCTCGTGGTACTGACCCAGGCGCAAATCGTGGGTGCGGCTTGCGTCATCGTGGCCCTGTCCCTTGCCGCCCTCCTGCTTTACCGCACAGCCCTGGGTTTGAAGTTGCGGGCGCTCGCCGCCAATCCGGTGGAGTTCGCCCTGCGGGGCAATGACGCAAACGCCTTCCGCATGCTGGCCTTTTTCCTCTCAGGTGTGTTGGCCGGCCTCGCGGCCATCCTGTTCAGCCTCGAGACGGGATACGAGCCCCATACGGGCCTGCAGTGGACCTTGCTGGCCATCGTGGCGGTCATCCTGGGCGGGCGGTCGCTGCTTGTGGGGCCTATCGTGGGCGGAGTACTGCTTGGCCTCGTTCGGTCCCAGGTGACGTGGAGCTTTTCGGCAAGCCTGCAGGATGCTGCGTCGTTTGCGCTGCTAGCCCTGATGCTGGTATTGCGACCCAGGGGATTGCTGGCCCGCGACCAACGTGTGGATGCGCTGACAGCATGAGCTATCTGATTCACCTGCTGGTCTATTTCGAAATATTCGCGCTGCTGGCAATCGGCTTGAACGTGCTGGTGGGCTTTGCGGGCATGCTTTCGCTGGCCCACGCAGCGCTGTTTGCCATTGGCGGCTATGCCTATGCCGTCAGCACGGTGGCGTATGGCCTGCCCTTCCCGGTGGCCTTTGCCGTCGCCATCGCCGCCTGTCTGGCCACGTCAGCCTTGGTGACCCTTGCCGCGTGGCGCTTCCGCGGCGACCAGTTCGTTATGGCGACCCTGGCAATCCATGCGCTGGTCTATGGCGCGCTGGTGAACTGGTTCGATCCCGGCGCCCCTTTCGGGACGGCACGCAACATGACCAACGGGTCATTGGGTATCAGCGGCATTCCGCGCGGCAGCTTTCTCGGGCTGCACTTCGGCCCCACACCTTGGTTCGCCGTGATGTGCAGTGTGGTGTTCGGGTTGTTCGTCTGGGCGACGACGCTGATCGCGCGCTCGCCATGGGCGCGCCTGGTCAAGGCCATGCGTGACGACGAGCTTGTCCTGCGCGGGCTGGCGAGAAGCACGCGGCTGTTGAAGTTCCAGGCGGTGTGCGTGTCATCGACGCTGGCCGCGGTGGCGGGTGTGCTTTTTGCGGCTTACCAGGGGTACATCGACCCGGCGGTGGCTTCGCTGAATGAGGCCTTCCTGGTGCTGAGCATGGTGCTTCTTGGCGGGACAGGCAACGTTCGCGGCCCGTTGGTTGGCGCGGCGGTGATCGTCTGCCTGCCCGAGGCCGTGCGGTTTCTCGGCCTGCCCGACGTCATGCGCGCCAACCTTGTCCTGGCCATTTACGGGATGGTGCTGCTGCTGCTGATGCACATGCGGCCACAAGGCCTTGCCGGGGCTTATCGCCTGTCATGACGCTGCAAATGGCGGCGGCCGGCTTGCGCAAATCCTATGGCGGAAACATGGTTCTGGAGTCCGTCGATGTCGAGCTTCATCGCGGCGAGGTGGTGCTTCTCAAAGGCGCCAACGGATCCGGCAAGACGACCTTGCTCAACATCCTCTCCGGCTA
The DNA here is from genome assembly GCA_031379155.1 of Rubrivivax sp. Taxonomy (GTDB): domain Bacteria; phylum Pseudomonadota; class Gammaproteobacteria; order Burkholderiales; family Burkholderiaceae_C; genus Rubrivivax. The sequence goes on along the minus strand of JANNEX010000631.1, from coordinate 10,971 downwards.
CCTGCAGGCGGACGGCGGCTCGCTGGCCATCGATGATCCGGGCGAAGGAAAGGTCTGCTTCTCCTTTCCGATTCCGCCGCTGCAGGGGTTGCTGCGGGCGCGAAAGTCCTTCAGCCCGGAGCGGCTCTCGCGGCTGGGCGTGGTGCGGACCTGGCAGGACATCCGCTTGTTCAGTGAATTGACACTGCTTGAAAACCTGCTCGTCGGTGCGGCAGGGGGCGGCAACCACGGGCCGCTGGATGCATTGCTGCGCCCGCGCCATTCCGCGCGCTTCGATGCCGGGCTGCGCGATTCGGCGCTGGCCGCACTCGGGGGGCTTGGCTTGGCTGAGCGCGCGGGCTCGCGCGCGGACCGCATATCGCTGGGCCAGAGCAAGAGGGTGTCCATCGCCAGAGCCATGCTGGCCGGCGCACGCGTGCTGTTGCTGGATGAGCCGCTGGCCGGTCTCGACCGCAACGGCGCGGTCGACGTAACCCGCATGCTCAAAGACTTGGTCGCAAGGCACAGCGTGTCCATCGTAGTCGTGGAGCACGCTTCCAATGAAACCCATTTCAACGGGCTCGTCACGACCGAATGGGTGCTGAGCGACGGCCGGATCGAACGGCAGGCCAATGCCCACGCTGCGCCGCTCGCGGATAACCATCCCGGGATCGAACGGCTTGCGCACGGCCACACGCTCTCCACCCGGCACCACCAGAGCGGATGCTTGCTGACGACGCTGCGGTCCGCAGGCACAAACGCAGCGGCCACATCGGAAATGCCGGTGCTCGCGATCAACGCGCTCAAGATCAGGCGAGGATCGCATGCGGTCCTAGGCCAGTACGGAGAGCAACCGGCAGCCGGGTTTGATCTTTCGGTCTTCGCGGGAGAAACAGTCATTCTCCAGGCGCCGAACGGCTGGGGAAAGAGCAGCCTGCTTGCCGCGCTCATGGGGTTGATGCCAACAGAGGGCGGCGATATCCGGCTTATGGGCCAAGACATCACGACGTTGCCGACCTGGGACCGGGTGCGCAAAGGCGTCGTCGCCTTGCGGTCCGACGCCAACATATTCCCGGGATTGACTGTTGCCGAAAGTCGCAGCATCGGGGTGCACCCTGCCGCTGGCCCCTCTAGCCTGCCCGAAAACCGCTTCACCGAATCGCTCAGCGGCGGTGAGCGCCAGCGAGCCATGCTTGAGAGCCTTCCGGCTGGCGTTGTGCGGATACTCGACGAGCCCTTTGGCGCACTTGACGAAGCGACGCTGTCCGATCCGGCATTTATCGCACGGCACTTTGCGGGCCGCACACAGTTGATCCTCATGCCGCTGGCTCATGCTGGCTAGCGGGCACGTTCTTGTCTTTTTGATGGAGTAAGGTATGGCCACGACAGTTGATGGAAAAAGCAATCGCAAGGTCTTGATGCTAGGCGTTGGCGCCGTGTGCCTAGCCGTGGCCGGCTGGCTCGCATGGACACTCGGCGGCGGCGCCGCGCAACCGGGCTTCAAGCTGGCTGTGCTGGTGCCGGAAACCGGCAATCTCGCTTTCGTGGGTGCGCCGATCCGCAATGTTCTGACCCTCGCGCAGGAGGATTTCAAGGCTCCGCTGCAGGCAGCCGGCGTCAAGCTCGACATGGTGTTTGCGGATACGCAGGGCAGCGCCAAGGAAGCTGTCACCGCTTTCAACCGCGTGGCGGACGTGGACCACGCCAATGGCGTCCTCACTTCGCTTTCAGGACCGACGCTGGCGGTCGCGCCGCTGGCCAAGCAGCGGTCGATGCTGTTCATGGGCCTGACCATCGATCCCGCTTTCCTGAAGGACCAGACGCACGCGTTCCGCTTCCAATACTCAGCCCTGAAGGAAGGTGACGCGCTCGCGGCGCTGGCCGTCAAGAACAACTGGAAGCGCATGCTTATCCTCTACAGCACGGATGCATCCACGACGCACGCGGTGTCCCAGAATATTCAACCCAAGCTCGTCGGCGCAGGCGTAGCCGTTGTCACGGAATCGTTCACCCCAGGCAACCGCGACTTCAAGACCATGTGCGCCAAGCACGCCGCAGAGAAATGGGATGGCGTGGTCTATCACGGGTTCGGCAGCGATCTCGGCTTTCTGATCGAAGCGTGCGCAGCCTACCCGAACATCTCGGAGTCGAACGAGCTGTGCGCAGTGGGGTGCCTTGACGTTCCGGTCTCCCAACGAAAGGCACTCACGAAGATCCGTCTGTTCGGACCTCAGTTCTACGGCAACCCGAGCGACGAGATCAAGGCTTTCTACAAGAAGTATGAGAGCAGGTTCCCCAACCAAGCACTGCCATGGCACTCTTTGTATGCCTACGACGCCTACGCAATGCTGGCCCGATCGCTGATCGCCGCCAAGTCCAACGACGTCAACAAGCTGAAGGCGGAGTTCCTAAGACCCGGCATGCTCTTGACGCAAAGCTACGAGTTCACCCCGCAGGGCGATCATGTTCCACCGAGTGTCCTGCTGAAGTTCGACAGCGATGGCAAGGCCGGAATCGCCCCATGACGGACAAGCCGCGCAGCCCGGCCGGGAGGCAATCGGCGTCCGCAGCCTTTCTCGCATCGCGGCCCTACAGGCAACTCGCTGGCCCGACCTTTCCCGGTGACGGCCGGGACATCGGCTGCAGCGAAGCAGAGCTCGCTGCTTTCGTGCAGCGCGACATCAGGGGATTCAAGCGGCTCGCTTCCGCTTTCTGGAAGTCAATGAGCGCTGATTCGCCGGATGGGCCCGCATGGCTGCGGCAGTGGCTTGCCAGGCAGTCGACTGCTTCTGGCGAGTTGCGGTTTCGAGTGCTCGCCGTCGGCTATGGCGACGGGCGGCTGGACCTGCCCCTGCTTTTGGCACTTGACCAGTTACTGTGCAAGCATGTCAGTAGCTGGGCAACAAAAGGGCACCTCGACGTCGTGGCGCTGGAACCGAACTGGATCTCTGGCAGCGACTCCACACCCAGACAGAACTATGGCTCGGACGCGCAGCGATGGGCCGGCATGTTTGGGATAAAACTCGAGGACCGCTCCGCCCACGCTGACGCCGATTCGCCCGGCCGAGTCCGGGTCCGCGTGCGGAAGGTCACTTGCGAAGCCTGGCTGCGCCAACAGCAGCAAACAGCCAAGACGGAACGATTCGACATGGCGCAAGCCTTCTTCGTGCTGCACTTGCTGTCGGACTGGAAAGACTCCGTTGCCAGCCTGATCGACCGCCACCTGCACGGCGGCGGCCTGTTTCTCACGGCAAATGCAAGCGCCGACCTCGCGTGTGTCGAAGCCCCCGACTCCGCCACGCTGCACGCGAATCGCCGGCATCCCTCTGTGTGGCAGCAGCTATGGAAATCGGTGCACCAGGTTCGCGGCGAACTGCTCCTGCCGCGGTTCCGGCACGTCTCGACAACGTCGCACGGCTTGCTTGCCGACGCGTTGGCTGGATGCGGCTTTTCCGCCAAAGGGACGTCTAGCGCCGCGCAACTGACCTGGACGAGGTACGTGCCATGGAAGACGGTGGAAGATATCTTCCAGGCGACGGCCGAGGGGCGCAAGGCCAAGACACTGAGCACCCTGAAGATCTCGGACGGCAAGCTGGCGCGGCGCTTTGCCGAAAGCGTTCTGTCGCTGGCGCGTGAAATGCGCGGTGCGCAGAGGTCACGCCGCACGCAAGAATCCGCAGAGTCGTCGCGGCCGCGATGCGTGCCCTACCGTATTGGCCTGAGCCTGTATGCGTATCAAGCCCCTGCATCGCCCCGCCCGGATTTGCACTCGCGATTTCTACGTGCCGTCGGGACATTGGCAGTGCGCCGCAGCGCACCCATCGTGACGCAGGCATTCCAGCGCCTGCACAGTGCGGCCATAACCGCGCAGACACCCGCCGCCATTCGAGCGACTGAGCACGCGGTGCAAAGAGCCATGAACGAAGAAATTAGCCAAGTACTGTGCCTTAGCCGGCGCGCGGATTTGCTCGACATCCAATCCTGCTCGGACGCCGACCTGTTAGCGTATTCACGCAGGGGTGACAACTCGCAGGCCATGCAGGTACGGTTGGCCGGAATCATCGAATCGCTCGTACGCAAGAACGCCTGAAATAGGCACCGGCTAAGAAAAGGCGAGGGGCCAAATGAGCACGAGCAACTTCCCGATCATCCAGGCGATTGAGTCGATCATGAAGCTGCCCGTGGGCGGCGGATCGCTTAAACAATATGGCGGCCTGTACACACTGCCAAGCGGCGGCCAGGTCGTGGTGGCGGACTACCGTTGTTGCCAGGAAGGCGATGAGGAAGGTAGCGCCTTTGCCTATCTCTGGGGTATCGCGGGACCTGCAGGCTCGTCTGAGGCCGCAGCGAACGCGCTCCTGGAATCAATCGGTAGCGCCCGCTGCATCGTGCTCGTGGAGGGGGGCGGTGGCGGTCAGGGCTCCTGCACCTCCGTGTGCAAGAAGGCAGAGTACTCCAGCCATCTTCGTGCCGTCGATTGGGTCCTGGCAATCTACTTCGCGCTGATGCAGAGGGCGGGTGGTAGCGGTGAAAAGATCAAGCTGCCCCCGGTTTGCGTTTTGGATGTGAGTCCCAAAAGGCGCGACGCAGCGCCGGAAAACTTCGACACAAGAGGACTGTACGGCCTGTGTGTTTTTAGGGCCTGCGACGGGACAGACGCGCTGACCGAGTTCGCCAAGCATTTGGGGGATGTCTCGTCGGCGGATCAGCGCCCCGCCGAATCAGTAGTCGAAAGAACACTGATGCGGCTTGCGCGCCAATGGATGGCCTCGCTCGCCTATGCAGGCGATGCCGTGGATTCCATCCGACGCAACCACCTCCTCAACAACCTGTTGGGACCTCTAGCCTTGGCTGTGGAGCTAGATAGGTCGGGCAAACAGGGTTTGAGGAACGACGTCGCCACACTCGTCCGGAAATCCAATGAAGACAAGTACGGTCGACGTGCCCTCATGCGGGCAATCGAGTGGACTTCGCTCCCCGGCCAGGATGCCACCCTGCCGCTACCGGAACTGAGCGAACTGCCAATCGGCGACCGGGAACTCAGGATTCTGGTTCTCGATGACCAGATCGAAGACGGGTGGATCCCCGTTCTGGCGCATGTGGTGGGCGTGCCAGTAACAAGTCCGCTCAAACTTGACCCACACGGTTTCACCAAAATGGGGATGAGCAACAAGGGAAATATTAGCCTCTGGGTGACCGCAAATCCCGATGCAGTAAGAAAGACGCTTGCACTGGGCAAGGAATTGGCGAGCGACAGGGCTAGTCGATACAAAGATACGGGCTTACCCAAACACCTGAGATTCACCGCAGGTCACCGGGAAGGCGAAGAGCCGTCGTTCGATGAGATTCTCCTTCTGGACCTTCGGCTATTTGGCGGCGACGAACAGCGTGCCGGGGCTTTCACTCAGTTTGAGAAGGATGTCCTCGATGCCTTGAACGAGTTGCGTCCTGCTAATCTAGAATCCTGGCCTTGCGATGATCCTCACGACGCGAAGCGCCTCACCGGTCTTGCGCGCCTGATCTCAAGGCGGGACTGCACTTACCCCGTGATCATTTGGTCGACCACCGGGCAGCGGCACATTCTTGAGAAGCTGCTGGCCTATGGGAACATCGGAACTGGCCTGAGAAAGCCAAAGTTTGACAGCTACGGAAGCGGAGAACGGTCCTTTGCTCACGTCCTGAAGAAGTCTCTTGTACAGGCTCAAGTATTCAACGAGACGCGTCATTGGCTTTACCAGACACTTGAACGGCCGATCAGGTTACAAAACAACGCGCATCTCTACAGCAGAATTCGAAAGCAAGTCGGCGAGGCTCAGCAAACGAGCATTTTCCTGAGCATCGACGAATCGGCCAAACAGCATGGCGACCTGTTCCGGCACGGAGGCATTGCCATGGTCTGCAGCGAAAGAAGGAAAGACGGCGACGCACTCCCTGAGGCCTCTTGGTGGCACGTGCATATGGCAATCCTGGAAAATATAATCGCGACAACTACCATCAGCCTGATGGATCGCGACGGAGTGCAAATCACTCGGGGTTTGCACAAGTTCGAGAAGTATTTTTTTGAACCGACTGAAGTTCATTCCGCCTTCAAGAACTCTCAAGATCATTTGAGTAAAGGGATCCGTGGGTTTCAAGATTTAGCAGTCACACGAAACAGTATTCAAGGCTGTCCGCATATAGAAGTTACATGCATACCGATCGTTGCTATGGCAACTGCCGAAGACAAACTACCGAAAATAGATGCGCTACATCTTGAGAATATCAAGACTCTCATCCTAGCGAGTCTGGCGCTGGCGTCTTCCGATCTGGGCAGCACCGCTCTCCGCGTGGAAATCGACGGAAGGAATATTCCAATCGACTTGAATAGCCGCGACAAGCAAGATTGGGAGGATTGGTTCGCCGGCCAGCATGTCGATGACGCACTTCGAGAACAAGACCGAGCAATCACGGGTGCGGTTTCCCGCTCTGGAAGGCAGAATTTGTTGTATCGCGACCAAGCCGTAGGCCGGACGCAGTTCATCCAAGGTACGCCCTTCTTGTTGCGTCGAACATCGAAGGAAACCGTTGACGTATTTTCGCAGTCCGTCACGGCACCCGTAGTGCATGCCGTTGTTTCCAGTGCTATGCGGCAAGTAAGTGCCAGGCTCCCGAACCTTCATCTTGTGGGAGCATTAACCATGTCGAGCACTGAGCGCAGTCCAGCCTCGACTGTTCTCAACACAATGGCAGACTACATACCGAGGTTTGCAATTAGCAACGATACGCGCAAGCTCAATACATACTTTCGAGGAGAGGATTCCATTTTCTTTGCCGACATGTCGGCTTCGGCACCATCTCTTCCAAAACTGATTGACCTATTCTTTGGTCTCCCAATGACGGGGACTGGTTTGCTTGCTGGTCTCTTCGATATTATCCAGCGCAAGCCCGCTGATTTACGGAGGAATTCGTTTCAATCCATCCTCCTTGCCAGGATTGCCGACGCTGCGGTGCCATCGCTATCAAGCCAAAGTTTCTGGCATTTCTCGGCAATGTGGCACTCGCTGCAAGATCGCGTCGACGGCACGATTGTCCATGGCGTACACAGTGCTTAGCTCCGGCCGAAAGAACTTCATGATTGAAGACTACTTGGTCGGCCCGGCAAAACCCCCAGAACCCGCATGAAAGCGATTCGGGGTAATTGCCGATGATCGGAACTCCCGAGAAGGAATCCAATAGAAGTCAGTTTCTGGGAGTCCTGGAGCTGCAGCCGATGGCGGAAGTGGCCGCAAAAATCTGAACAGCGCGACAAGCGGAAACTCCGGGCGGGGAGCTGGGCCGAGTAAGGCCTGGCGAGAAGGAGTTTTCGATGGTCAAGAAGTCAGTGCGCCGCCCGCGGCGCACCCACTGCTCTGGCCTTCAAGACACAGGTGGCCTTGGCCGTGGCCGCGTTGCGTGATGACAAGACGATGGCCGATCTGTCCCGCCCGCTCAATCACATCTGCGGCGGTAGTCATTCCGATTCGTCGACCCGCTCTCGACAAGCAGCGCGGTACGACGAAAACAGTGTTGCGAGCGGTTACGCCTCCAATCCACCGAACTTAAGCCTCACCCCTTGTAAACGGCAGACGGATGCGGCTTGACGTGATGAACCGGACGAGGCCGGGATCGATCGGGGATGAAGCGCTGGGTGTTGAGGCCCAGCAAGTGCAGTGCGTCGGCGAGGGTGGCGAAGAAGTCGCCGATGAGCAGCACCAGACGGGGCAGCGTGCGCTGCAGCAGCGCCGCAGCATAGGCGCGGTTGCACCGCCGAGACGCGCTGGGCAATTCAGCCTGCAGCGCCGCTGCAATGCACATCAGCGAAGCCATGTTGTCGGCCAGCACCTTGGCCGCCACATCGATCAGCAGGGCCTGCTGGCTCAGGCCCGAGACACACTCCAGCTTCATGCGGTGCTTGAGCCGCTTGAAGGCCTCTTCGATGCGCCAGCGCTGGTGGTACAGGTCGGCGAATACATGGGCCGGCGCGGCCTGCTCATCCACGTTGGTGGCCAGCACCCGCACCGCGCCGTTGGGGGCCACCTGACGCACCAGGCGCAGCCGCGGCGGCGTGCGCGAACAGCCCCAAACGGCTGCATCATCCACGCTGGGCGCCTTGAGTGTGACCCAGTCCTGTTCGACGCCCGAACGCATGAAGCTCGTCAACGCCGACCAACCGCTGTCGTTGTCGCAGCGCATGCAAAAGCGGATCCCCCGCTCGTTGAGCAATGCCACCAGCCAGGCCGCGGGATAGCCCCGGTCCAGCACCAACACATCGTCGGGACCCAGCAAGTCCAGCGCCTCGACCAACATCTGCCGCTCTGCGCCTTCGGCCCCGTAGACGGCGGCGTGCAAGGTCAACTCCGCACCCGGCAGGAACAACGCAAACAGCCGCTGATCGGCGCTCGCCGCCGAGCGCGACAGATGGCTGGCACGCACACTGGGCATGAGCACCGAGCCGTCACCGGCGACCACGCGCAAGCCACGCCAACGCTGCACGATGCCGGCGGCCTCGGCGCGTTGAACGACAAAGTCGTTGAGCACCGTCAGCGCCGGCGCATGCAAGCAGTCCCGTGCGCGGGCGAAGCCTCGGTCGGTGATCTCGCGATGAAGACCTTCGGTGCCGCACACCGAGGCGAAGAACGAGTCCAGCATCACCTGCTGCGACTGCCCGCGCATGCTCAGCAGCGTGGCAATCAGCGCTGGCAAAGGCAGCTTGCGGCAGCGGGTGAAGGCGTTGGGGCAATCGGGATGTCGCGCCAGCTGCGCGAACTCGGCACTTTGAATGTGCTGAGCGAGGTCGAAGAGAATGGACTGTACGGATTCACAGTATTCAGGTCGCCATCGAAGACTTCCTTGTCAATAGTAAATTCACTAATAAAATCAACAACTTACGAGATGCATTCTACCAGATTGGCCTTAAGTTCGGTGGATTGGTTACGCCTCGCCCCCATGCTGCGGATGCAACGCCAGACCGTTTGCGATCATTCGCTCAATCAACTCTGACAATTGCATACTGGCGGAGTGGACGGAATCTAAGCCCGATTGTGGAGTGTCAATCAGACATGCCCGGAATCGTTTCGCTCCGCGTTCTTCAAACGCTTGAATCGCTCAGCCCACAGTGCCAGCGCAGCTCGTTTTTCGGGCATGTAGTCATGGCGGTCATAGTGGCGCGCCTGAATGCCACCAAGCCCGTGCGACTGAATCTGCGCTCGAACATCGCTGGAAATGCCGAGGGCTGCCATGTGCGTCTCAGCGGTTCGCCGCAAATCTCGCATCGAAAACGCCCCGCGCTCGAGTTCGCCCGCGGCCAGCATGGCCTTCTCGATCTCTTCGACCAGGGCCGCCACCGTCTCCTTGCGCAGCGGCACGCGTCCATTCGTACTGAAGAGCGGCGCCTCGACGCCTTGCGTCTGCGCCAAGCGCCCGCGGATCACCGGCATCAAGTCTGCATGGATTGGCAGGACATGCCGACGAGGGTTGGCATGGCGGTTCCGTCCTTTGGGGTCCAACAGCGTCAGCGTCGCGCCGGACACGTCCACGAGCTGCGGGGTTACGCGTAGCAGTTGAGTCGGCCGTTGACCACCGAGATACATGCACGCGATCAATGCGTCTCGCGCGGGACTGTCGACCGCGGTGTCCACGCGACGCCAGAACGCATGAAGCTCCGGCAAGGTCAGCGTGCGGTCCAGCGCCTTGGAGAACTGCGCCAGGCTCGGCAGGCGATCGGCGGGATTGCTTTGGATGTCGAACGCCGTGAGCGCCTCAGGCAGCGTTTGGTCGAGGCCCGCGCGCATCGCCAGGCCGAAGGCGGCGCGCAGGTAGGCCCGCAGCTTCGCAGCGGTCCTGCCCTTGCCGGCATCGATCAGGCGTGCCAGCACATCCCGCAGTTCCTCGGCCTTGACCTGTGCGGCGGGACGAGCAGCCAGTTTCGGAAACGGTCCACCGACGTGCAGCTTGAAAATTGATTGCGCGTCGTAGTGCGACTGTCGGCCTTGCAGCGTGCCAACGTAGACGCGGATGAGCGCCGCTAGGCTTCCTCGCTCGGCTTTGCGCTTCGCCTCTGCAGCAGCCTCGGCGACGGCGACCTTTGCCTCACTCTGTTCGTCGAGCGTCGCGCGAAGGTTCTTGCCGACGCCGGCCATGCGCGCCAGCTCACCGGCCCTTTCACGCGCCTCGTGCAAATTCATGCCGGTCACCCCCCGAGGGTCGTAGTCGGCGACCTTGAGGATGTCGCGGGTGCCATCGACGCGCGTGTAGCGGTACATGCACACACGCGCGCCGGCCGGTGTGCAGCGAATGGTGAACCGACCTTGGCCGCGCGCCCCGGGGTCGGTCAACCACACGTCCCTCCCGCCGGACTTGGCTTTGCTGGTGCCGGCCTCGATCTCACGCGCCGTGATCACGCCCCCTCGCGCGCCCTTGCCTTGCACGGTCCTGGGCGCCGGTGCCGTTGCTGTTGCTGTTGCCGTTTCGATTTCCGCGCGTTTCAACATATCCGCAGTTCGATCAAAAAGCCGATCCGTCGGCCGTTCCCGTTGCCGTTCGGTTGCCGTTTCTCGCGAGATTCAGGCAAACCGTCTGGCACGTCTACGGACAAAATATAGAGCTAAGTCATTGATATGAGTAGAGATGTGAGACTTCCTTGGACACCACGGGAATGTAAAGGTCAGGTCTGTTAATCCGTAGGTCCCTGGTTCGAGCCCAGGTCGAGGAGCCATATAAAACAACAGCTTAGCGACGCAAGTCGCTAAGCTGTTTGTCTATGGTGTGACGGATTTGTGCCGTGAATCCCGCTGCGTCAATGAACGTGCTTCAGGCCCTGTTGCTCAATCTGTTCAAAGAGATCGACAAGCAGGATCGTCGTCGAGATTTCAGTGAGGCCATACCGGCTGCAGATGACCGGCACAACCCACGCGTCCCACGCCGAGTAGAGCGCCTTCAAGCTCTGGGTTGCGTCAGCGATGTCCTCGGGCAGGC
>JANNEX010000605.1:0-5247 GCA_031379155.1 Rubrivivax sp. | reverse complement strand
GCGCACACAACGCGCGCCTATGCAGGGCGTGACGATCAAGTCCTGGCAAGGGCAAACGGCGCTGATCGAGGTCGACGGCGTGCAGCGTCGCGTCACCGCGCAGTTAGACGACGCCACGCTGCATCTGTGCATGGCTGCGGCGGTCTTCGTCTTCACCGAAGCCTCGGCCTACCCCGCACGCGACACGCGCAGCGACGCCAGTTGCGCCCGCGCGCCGGTGGCCGGCGTGGTCGCACAGGTGGTTGTGCAAGTCGGTGATGTCGTCAAAGCCGGCCAGCCGCTGCTGTGCGTGGAAGCCATGAAGATGGAGATGTGGCTCAACGCGGGCGCGCCTGGCACCATCAAGTGCGTCAACGTCAAAGCCAAAGACTCGGTGGCCGCAGGCGCCGTGTTGATAGAACTGGAGCTGGCACCATGAGCCAAGACAAAGCCATCCTGACCTGCGCGCTGACAGGCGTGCTGACCAACCCGCAACAGCACCCGGTGCCGGTGACGCCCGAGCAAATGGCGGCACAAGCGCTTGAGGCTTTCAATGCTGGCGCCAGCATCATGCATGTGCACCTGCGCAGCCAAGAGGCCGGCTATGGCCACATGCCCAGCTGGGACCCCGACGTGGCGCAAGCGGTGTGCGACGCCATCCGCGCGGCCTGCCCGGGTGTCATCATCAACCTGACCACGGGAGTCATCGGCAAAGACATCAGCGGGCCGAAGGCTTGCCTGGAGCGCGTGAAGCCCGAGATCGCGGCTTGCAATGCCGGCACGCTGAACTACTTGAAGCTCAAGGACAACGGCGAATGGGCCTGGCCGCCCATGGTGTTTGACAACCCGGTGCCCAAGGTTCAGCAGTTTTTGGACGTCATGGCCGCCACGCAGACGCACCCGGAATTTGAGTGTTTTGATGTCGGCATCTTGCGCAGCGTGGCCATGTACCTGAAGGCCGGCATGTTCAGCGGCGTGCCCGAAGTCAACTTCGTCATGGGCGTGGCCAGTGGCATGCCTTGCGACGGCGATTTGCTCAAACTGTTGCCGCGTTATGCGCCGCCCGGTGCCGTGTGGCAGACCACGCTGATTGGCCGCGCCGAGATCTGGCCCGTGCACCAGCTAACGGCTGAATGGGGCGGCAACTTGCGCAGCGGGCTGGAAGACACCTTCTACCTGCCGGGCGGTGAACGCGCTACCGGCAACGGCGTCTTGATCGAAGCCCTGGCGGCTTGTGCGCGCCGCGCCGGGCGCGACATTGCGTCGCCCGCCGAAGCCCGCCAGCGTCTGGGCTTGCGCGCGGCCGTTTCCGCTTCCACTGCGGCATGACGGCTGCAGCTTTGCAGCCACGCAGCGCCGAAGAACAAGCGCTGGTGGACGCGGCGCTGGTGGACCTGTTCCAGAACAAGATCACCTTCAGCCAGACGCTGGGCTTGAACATCGTTGCGGCGCTGCCCAGCGATGTGCGCGGCACGTTCGAGATGCGGCCTGCACTGGTCGGCCACTACGCGCACGGCCGCTTGCACGGCGGTGTCATCTCAGCCGCGCTGGACCACATGGGCGGCCTGGCCATCATCGTGGGCATTGCGGCGCGCCACCCGCACGACAACTTGCAGCAGGTGATGGCGCGATTCGCCAAGGTCGGCACCATAGACCTGCGCGTGGACTACCTGCGTCAAGGCTTGGGCAAACACTTCACGGTCACCGCCGAGGTCATGCGCCTGGGCGGGCGCATTGGCAACACGCAGATGCGCCTGGTCAATGAAGCCGGCACGCTGATCGCCACCGGGGCGGCGGCTTACACGGTGGCGTGATCGCGCAAGCCCGGGAGCCACGACCCGGTCGGCACTTGAATCTGCTAGGGTTGGCCGCAGTTGCCGGCTGCCTGCGCGAATCCGCCTGCTGGCCCATTGCCTACCCGCCAAAGTCAACCATGATGAAGATCTTCCGTCGCGTCCCTTTTGCATCCGCGTTGCTTGCGCTTGCAGGCATGGCAGCCTACCTGGCCGCACCCACGGCGCACAGCCGCGCAGAAGCCACGCCGCGCGCCATCACGCCACGGGGCGCCCTGGCCGCCGACGAGCAAGCCAACATCGAGTTGTTCAGGAAGACCAGCCCGTCGGTGGTGCACATCACCAGCCTGGGCGTGCAGCGTGACATGTTCAGCACCAATGTGCAGCAGGTGCCGCGGGGCACCGGTACTGGCTTTGTGTGGGACGCGGCCGGCCACATCGTGACCAACTTTCACGTCATCCAGGGCGCCAACGGCGCGCGCGTGACGCTGTCGGACCAGACCACGTTTGACGCCAAACTGGTAGGCGCCTTTCCTGACCGCGACCTGGCTGTGCTGCTGATTGAAGCGCCGCCGGCCAAGCTGCCACCGATTGCCCTGGGCAGCAGCCGCGAACTGCAAGTGGGCCAGCGGGTCTACGCCATTGGCAACCCCTTTGGCCTGGACCAGACGCTGACCACGGGCATCGTCAGTGCGCTGAACCGCGAGATCGAGTCCTTCAACCAGCGCACGATTCGTGGCGTGATCCAGACTGACGCGGCCATCAACCCGGGCAACTCGGGCGGGCCGCTGCTGGATTCAGCGGGGAGGCTGATCGGCGTCAACACGCAGATTGCCAGCCCCAGCGGCGCCAGCGCCGGCATCGGATTCGCGATTCCGGTGGACGAGGTGAATCGCATCGTGCCCAGGCTCATCAAAGACGGGCGTTTTGTGCGGCCGGCGCTGGGCGTCAGCGCCGGGCCAGCCAACTTGCAGCGGGCGCTGAACCTGCCCAAGGGCGTGGTCATCGTGCAGGTGGGCAGTGGCTCGCCGGCGGCCAAGGCGGGCTTGTTGGCCTTCAGGCGCGGCAACAAGGGCGAGGTGGTGGGTGGCGACGTCATCATCGCCATCAACGACGAGCCGGTGGTTGACCTGGATGAAATGCTCAGTCAGTTGGAAAAGCGCCAACCCGGTGACAGCGTCAGCGTGACGCTGTGGCGCGCGGGCCAGGTGCGCAAGGTCAGCGTGGTGCTGGCGGCGGCGGAGTGAAAGATTTGCGGCAGCCCAGCGACCCAAGGCCATAGCCCTGGAGACCGCCATGACACGCCGCAACTTTCTCAACCTGTTTTCCAGCCTGGGGCTTGGCGCTGGCACCGCCTCAACCAGCAGCGCAGCCCAGGCCGCATCCACGCCCACCCGCGCCGACAAGGTGGAGCTGAGCGACGCGGAATGGAAAAAGCGCCTCAGCGACAACGCCTACCGCGTGCTGCGCCACGAAGGCACCGAGCCGCCGCACACCAGCGCGCTGAACAGCGAAAAGCGCACCGGCAGCTACCACTGCGCGGGCTGTGACCTGGCGCTGTTTGCGTCCACCGCCAAGTACGACAGCGGCACCGGCTGGCCCAGCTTTTTTGCTGCGCTGCCTGAGGCGCTGGGCACCAGCACCGACTACAAGATGATCCTGCCGCGCACCGAATATCACTGCGCGCGCTGCGGCGGCCACCAGGGCCACGTCTTCAAGGACGGCCCCCGGCCCAGCGGCCAGCGCTACTGCAACAACGGGGTGGCGCTGCGTTTTGCGCCGGTGGCAGCATGAAGGCGCGCTGGACCTTGGGCGCCTTGGTGGCGCTGGTCGTGGGTGTGGGTGCGGCGCTGTCGCAGCAGCCACCTGTCGCCGCGCCGCAACCGGCGGCCGCAGCCGGCACCGCAATGGCCACATTTGCTGGCGGCTGCTTCTGGTGCGTCGAGGCCGACTTTGACAAGGTCAGCGGCGTGCTGTCCACCACGTCTGGCTACACCGGCGGCCAAGTCGCCAACCCGACCTACCAGCAGGTGTCGGCCAAGACCACCGGCCACGCCGAGGCGGTGCAAATCGTCTACGACCCGGCCAAGGTCAGCTACGAGCAGTTGCTGGGCAAGTACTGGCGCAGCATCGACCCCACCACCAAAGACCGCCAGTTCTGCGACGCGGGCAGTCCCTACCGCACGGCCATCTACACCCACAGCCCGGCGCAAGAAGCGGCGGCGCGGGCTTCGCTGGCGGCGCTGGAGAAAAGCAAGCCTTTTGCGCAGCCCATCGTCACCACCATCGAGCTGGCGGGCGCGTTTTACCCGGCCGAGGAGTATCACCAGGACTACTACAAGAAAAACCCGATTCGTTACCAGTACTACCGCACGGGTTGTGGCCGCGACGCACGCTTGGAGCAGCTCTGGGGCGCTGCCGCCAAGTGAGGAAACTGGCCTGCTGCCACCCTTGTTTGAGGGGGGCAGGTGGCCTTGGGGGTGTGCTTTGGAACGGGTTTGAGCCACAGTAAGGTCTGGTTGGACCCGTCTTTGCGCCAGCCTGCAGTCTTGGGGCTGTGAAATTTCGGCAGCAATGCCGCTGTTCCCCCGGGCATGGGGGGGTCGTGCAAGCCCCGGCTTGCGACGATAATTGGCCCACGAATCTATGGTTTGCCCAAGGAGACCTCAGTGCACAGCCCTATCGAAACGCCGTCCCAGAAGCAAGCGGCCCGCCGCCGGCTCGTCCGTGGCGTTTTTGCGGCGCCGGCCATCATGACCGTGTGCAGCGGCAGTGCCTTTGCGGCGGGCTCCAGCCTGCGTTGTTTGCAGAGCCAATGCGCCAACCCCTCTGTGCAGCCTGTGGCCAATGCCCTGGACGGCTGGCTGCGTGTACAGCTGTGGCAAACCGGTACCACGACACCGTCATACTTTGTGTGCGGCGCTGATTTGCAGATCTACAAGCGCACCTCAAACACCGTCTACCTCGGCACTACGCAGTGGCAGCCGTTCAACATCGCCACCAACGTGTCTGGCGCCAACTGCGCTGCACCCAGCGGTGCGGTGCGGTGCACCAAGTACGCCACCGTGCGCTTTGATGCGGCGGGCAACGTGGTCGGCGTGGGCTCGGGCACGGGCTCGGCGGTGGCGGGCACCTGCTGGAGCTCGTTCGCGCCAGACCTGTAGTGCGCTGGTTTGTCCGTGCCCCTGGGGTCTTGCTGGCCCCCGTGGGTGACGGTTGGGTGGCTTACAGCGCCCTTTCCGGCGAAACCCACTTGCTCAACCCTGAAACGGTGGCCGTGGTCGAAGCGCTGGGCATGCAAGACCCTGTGCCATCATCAATCGTGTGCAAAACCTTGTCAGACGAGTGTGGCGTGGACGTGGCCGAACTTGAGTCCACGCTGCAAGGTGCCTGGGGCCAGTTGATCGATGCGGGCCTGATCCGCGAAGTCGCAGGCGACCAGCCCGCGCCAGGGTGAGCGCGGAAATCAGCGCAG
>JANNEX010000517.1:0-5881 GCA_031379155.1 Rubrivivax sp. | reverse complement strand
GCCCTGGTGGCCGAAGCTGAGGCTGACCACGAAGCCTTCTGGGCCCGCCTGGCGCGTGAATTCGTGAGTTGGAAAACGCCTTTCACGAAGACTTTGGACAGCAGCAACGCGCCGTTCTACAAGTGGTTTGAAGACGGCACGCTCAACGTGTCCTACAACTGCCTTGACCGCAACATCGAACGTGGCTTGGGCGACAAGACAGCGCTCATCTTCGAAGCCGACGACGGCGCCGTGACCCGCGTCAGCTACCGCCAACTGCTGGCCACGGTGAGCCAGTTTGCGAATGCGCTCAAGGCGCGTGGGGTCAAGAAGGGCGACCGTGTCGTCATCTACATGAGCATGAGCGTGGAAGGCGTAGCCGCCATGCAGGCCTGCGCGCGCATAGGCGCCATCCATTCGGTGGTGTTTGGCGGCTTCTCGGCGCAGAGCGTGCGTGACCGAGTGCAAGACGCCGGCGCGGTGATGATCATCACTGCCGACGAGCAACTGCGCGGCGGCACACAGCTGCCGCTGCAGGCCATCGTCGACGAGGCCATTGCACTGGGCGGCTGCGAAACCATCAAGAACGTCATCGTCTACAAACGCACCGGCGGCAAGATAGGCTGGGAGCCCAGCCGCGACCGCTGGTTGCACGAAGAACTGGCCGGCCAAAGCACCACGTGTGAGCCCGAGTGGGTGGGCGCCGAGCACCCGCTGTTCTTGCTGTACACCAGCGGCAGCACCGGCAAACCCAAGGGTGTGCAGCACAGCAGCGGCGGCTATTTGCTGCACGCGGCGCTGACGACGGCCTGGACCTTTGATCTGAAGCCCGACGATATTTTCTGGTGCACGGCCGACATCGGCTGGGTCACAGGCCACAGCTACATTGCCTATGGCCCGCTGGCACTGGGCGGCTCAGAAATCGTCTTTGAAGGTGTGCCGGTCTACCCTGACGCAGCGCGCTTTTGGAAGACGATAGCCAAGCACAAGGTCAGCATTTTTTACACCGCGCCCACGGCCATACGCTCACTCATCAAGGCGGCCGAAGGCAATGACGCCGTGCATCCCAAACACAGCGATTTGAGTTCGCTGCGCATCCTGGGCTCGGTCGGTGAGCCCATCAACCCGGCGGCCTGGGAGTGGTACTACAAACACGTGGGCGGCAGCCGCTGCCCCATCGTCGACACCTTCTGGCAAACCGAAACGGGTGGTCACGTCATCACGCCGCTGCCGGGCGCCACGCCCATGGTGCCGGGCTCTTGCACGCTGCCCTTCCCAGGCATTGACGCAGCCGTCGTGGACGAGACGGGTGCCGATGTGCCGCACGGCAGCGGCGGCATCCTGGTCATCAAAAAGCCCTGGCCCAGCATGATCCGCACCATCTACGGCGACCCCGAGCGCTTCAAGAAAAGCTACTACCCCAGCGAGCTCAAGGGCTACTACCTGGCGGGCGACGGCGCTATCCGCAACAAGGACACGGGCTACTTCACCATCACCGGGCGCATTGACGATGTGCTCAACGTCAGTGGCCACCGCATGGGCACGATGGAGATCGAGTCGGCCCTGGTCAGCCACACCGACCTGGTGGCCGAAGCGGCCGTGGTGGGCCGCCCCGACGAGACCACGGGCGAGGCCATCTGCGCCTTCGTGGTCTTGAAGCGTTCGCGCCCCACGGGCGATGAGGCCAAGAAAATCGCCAACGAATTGCGCGCCTGGGTGGCCAAAGAAATTGGCCCCATCGCCAAGCCCAAAGACATTCGGTTTGGCGACAACCTGCCCAAGACACGCAGCGGCAAGATCATGCGGCGCTTGCTGCGCAGCATCGCCAAGGGCGAAGCCATCACCCAGGACACATCGACGTTAGAAAATCCGGCCATCCTGGAGCAGTTGGGCCAGGCCAACTGAGCCAGCCCGAGCGCCGACTACGCGCAGGTGCTGGACACGTCGTGTGAATGGGCCGCGCCTATGCTCGACGCGACCGTCACCGTTTGCCCAGCCTTGAGTTGCGCCAACTGCGCTGGGCTCAAGGTGATGTCGTGCCTGTGGCCGGCAGCGCCAGTGATGTCGTAGCTCATGGCCAGCGCTGAATTCAGGTCAGCGCTGGGGATGGTCAGCGCATGGCCGTGGTTGAGGGCGATGGACGAGGGGCTGCATGTGCCCGCTGCCGCTGGCGGCGCGGCTGCGGGGCTGGAGTCGCCACCACCACCGCAACTGGTCAGCCCTATGGCGAAGCCGCCGTTGGCCAGTTGGGTAAGGAATGCTTTTCTCGTCAACATGGGCTGCCTCCTGTGCTCCGGTGCTCCGGTGCATTCGCGCGGCTGCGGGGCAGGGCGCTTGAGTCTTTATACGCTCGGGCGCGCGCGCCGATTCCGTGGCTGTCGGCGCGATTGCAACTGAATGCTTGTGTTGTTGTCGGGACAAAGGGCGCGTACTGTGCCGTACACAGCAGAGGCACACTGCTTCGCGTGCCGGGGAGTCACCGCATGAACACAGTTGGGCGAATCACAGTCTTGTTGCTGGCCATGGCCGTGGCTGCGCCCTGGGCCAGCGCCGCTGGCGGCGGTGGCGGACCAGGCTCACGTGCGGCAGGTGCCTCGCCGCAGTACGACCAGGCCGTGGCCTTCATCCAGGCCGAGCAGTGGAAGGACGCCATCCCATTGCTGCAAAGCCACTTGCAGCGCGCGCGCAACGACGCCGACGCACACAACTGGCTGGCCTACGCGCTGCGCAAGTCGGGCCAGCTCGAAGCCGCTTTCACCCACTACCGTCGTGCCTTGGCGCTGGAACCCACCCACCTGGGCGCGCATGAATACATAGGCGAGGCCTACTTGCTGGCTGGCCAGCCAGCGTTAGCCCAATTCCATTTGGATGAGCTGGCGCGCATTTGCAACTCAAATTGCGAAGAGTTCCTGGACCTGCAAAAGGCGATAGTCCAGTACCGTCGCGCCAAGCCTTCTTGAGCCCAGCACAGCACGGCTCAGGCACCGCAGTGGCGCGCAGTGCGCTACAGTGCCCGCAGGAGGGCCGTCCCCATGCCCATGGTCGTGATTGGTGTACTGCTGCTGCTGGCCAAGTGGCAAGAATTTGGCCCCTTTGCCACCTGGTCGTGGTGGATCGTGCTGGCGCCTTTTGCCGTGGCTGTGCTGTGGTGGGAATTTGCCGACTCGTCGGGCTGGACCAAGCGGCGCGAGATGAACAAGATGGAGCAGCGCAAAGTCAATCGCCGCGAGCGCGCGCTGGAGTCACTGGGCATCAGCAAGCGGCGCGACAAGATGGCCACCCAGGCCAGCGAAGCCAAGGCGCGGCACGTCTCGGCCGACCCCACGCATGCCGGGCGCGACGCACCCAGCAAGCCCACGGCTGATATTGAGCCCCCGCCGAGGCGCGAGCCGCGGCTGTAGCGCTATCGGCGTGAGCCCCGCGGCTATCGCGCTCAGTCCCCGTCCAGCACCGCACCCGTGCTGGCGCTGGACGCATTCTTCGCAAACTTGGCCAGCACGCCACGTGTGTAGCGCGGTGCCGGCTGCTTCCAGCTTGCCCGTCGCGTGGCAATTTCAGCGGCTGTTACGTTTAACTCCAGCAGCAGCTGGTGTGCGTCGATGGTGATGCTGTCGCCTTCATGCACCAGCGCAATCAAACCGCCAGCGTAAGCCTCGGGCGCCACGTGGCCCACCACCATGCCCCAGGTGCCGCCCGAGAAACGGCCGTCGGTGATCAGGCCCACGCTTTCGCCCAGGCCCTGTCCAATCAGTGCACCCGTTGGTGCGAGCATCTCGGGCATGCCGGGGCCGCCCTTGGGGCCCAGGTAGCGCAGCACCATGACGTCGCCAGCCACGATTTTCTTGGCCATGATGGCGGCCAGGGCGCTTTGTTCGTCGTCAAACACGCGCGCCGGGCCGGTGATGACGGGGTTCTTCAGGCCGGTGATCTTGGCCACGCAGCCTTCGGGGCTGAGGTTGCCTTTCAAGATGGCCAAGTGGCCGTGTGCGTAGATGGGTTTGGCCACAGTGCGGATGACGTCCTGGTCGGCGCGCAGCGGCGGCACATCGGCCAGGTTTTGCGCCACCGTCTTGCCGGTGATGGTCATGCATTCGCCGTGCAGCAAGCCGGCGTCCAGCAGCACCTTCATCACCGCCGGTATGCCACCGGCGCGGTGCAGGTCCACGGCCAGGTATTTGCCACTGGGCTTCAAGTCACACAGCACCGGCACCTTGCGGCGCATGCGCTCAAAGTCGTCAATGGTCCAGTCGACCTGCGCGGTGTGGGCGATGGCCAGGAAGTGCAGCACGGCATTCGTGGAGCCACCCGTGGCCATGATCACCGCGACGGCGTTTTCAATCGACTTCTTGGTCACGATGTCGCGCGGCTTGAGGTCCGCTTTCACGGCCTGCACCAGGGCGCGCGCTGCCGCTGCGGTGTGGCCCACGATGGGGTCTTCGACGTTGGCCAGGGTGCTGGTAAAGGGCAGGCTCATGCCGAGTGCTTCAAACGCCGACGACATCGTGTTGGCCGTGTACATGCCCCCGCAAGACCCGCTGCCCGGGATGGCGCGGCGCTCAATCTGGCAGAAGTCTTCTTCGCTCATCTTGCCAGCTGAAAATTGCCCCACAGCTTCGAAGACGCTGACGATGTTCAGGTCTTGCCCCTTGTAGCGGCCGGGCAGGATGGTGCCGCCGTAGACATAGATGGCCGGCACGTTGGCGCGCAGCATGCCCATCATGCCGCCGGGCATGTTCTTGTCGCAGCCGCCAATCACCAGCACGCCGTCCATCCACTGGCCGCCCACACAGGTCTCCACGCAGTCGGCAATCACCTCGCGTGAGACCAGGCTGTACTTCATGCCTTCGGTGCCCATGGCCATGCCGTCAGAAATCGTCGGTGTGCCAAACACTTGCGCGTTAGCCCCGGCTTCTTGTAGCGCAACGATGGCCGCGTCGGCCAGCTTTTGCAGGCCCGAATTGCATGGCGTGATGGTGCTGTGGCCGTTGGCCACGCCAATCATCGGTTTGCCAAAGTCGCCTTCGGTGTAGCCCATGGCGTAGTACATGGAACGGTTGGGGGCGCGGGCGACGCCTTCGGTGATGTTCTTGCTTCGGCGGTTGGAGCTCATGGCGGCAGGTGGCTGGGTTGAGGGTGGGCATCGAGTCGGCACGCAGGCCGAGGCCCGCCATTTTGCCGCGTAGCCGCCGTGCAGGATCGCCGCTGCGACAATCCAGCGCACGCGGCAGCCGACCGCATGGAGACCCTTGAATGCTGGTGCACCCCCAGTTCGACCCCGTGGCGATATCGCTCGGGCCCGTGCAAATCCACTGGTATGGCCTGACCTACCTGGTGGCCTTTGCGCTGTTCTGGTTGCTCGCCACGCGGCGCGTTCAACGCGCCGACTACGCGGCCTGGGGCTGGACGCGCCAGCACGTCGAAGACATGCTTTTTTACGGCGTGCTGGGCGTCATCATTGGCGGCCGCCTGGGCTACTGCCTGTTCTACAAACCCGGCTACTACGCCGGCCACCCGCTCGAAGTGTTCATGGTGTGGCGGGGCGGCATGTCCTTTCACGGCGGCTTGCTGGGCGTCATCACTGCCATGGCTTTGTACGCCCGCTCGCGTGGCCGCTCATTCCTGGAAGTCATGGATGTGGTCGCACCCTGTGTGCCCACCGGTTTGGCGTCGGTACGCATGGGCAACTTCATCAATGGCGAGCTGTGGGGCCGCCCCGCTGACGCCACGTTGCCCTGGGCCATGGCCTTCCCGCAAAGTGGCGGCATGGCGGCGCGCCACCCCTCGCAGCTGTACCAGTTTGCGCTGGAAGGCCTGCTGCTGTTTGTGCTGCTGTGGTGGTACGCCCGCAAACCGCGTGTCACCGGCCAGGTTGCAGCGGCTTTTGTCTTTGGCTACGGCGTGC
>JANNEX010000434.1:0-7857 GCA_031379155.1 Rubrivivax sp. | reverse complement strand
GCAATGCCGACCAGCGTTACCCGCACCTTCACTTCGAATTGCGAAAAGTGCAGTCGCCGGGCACCGGGTTGGCAGGTTTGGCCCACCGTGTGAACCCGGAACTGATCTTCAGCAACATCGACTACTCGCGCCCCGTGGAGGTCTTGAGCCGGCTGTCGCGCACGGCATGACAAGCTCAGGCTGCGGCCCGTGAAAGGCCCGTGAAAGGCCGGTGATAGGCCGGTGATAGGCCCGCTCAGCGGCCCGTGCGCGCAGAAGGCGGCCTTTCGCCCACGGCCACCTTCACCTCCAGTGGCTGCGCGCCGCGCAGCACGGCAATCACCGCTGTGCTGTCGGGCGCCAGCGAGGCCACAGCGGCGAACAGCTCGCCCGTGTTTTGCACCGCCTTGCCACTGACCTTGACGACCACGTCACCTGGCTTCAGGCCGCCGCGCGCGGCCGGGCCGTCTTGCAAAACGCCGGTGATGAGCACACCGCTTTTCACGGGCAGGGCCAGGCTCTCGGCCAACTCGGCGCTAAGGTCGCGCGGCTCTATGCCTATCCAGCCGCGTTTGACGCTGCCGCCGCTGATCAGCGCTTGCATCACCGTGCGCGCGGTGTCTACCGGCACCGCAAAGCCAATGCCCAGGCTGCCGCCGCTGCGCGAGAAGATGGCGGTGTTGATGCCCACCAGGTTGCCGGCCGCATCCACCAGCGCGCCGCCCGAATTGCCGGGGTTGATGGCAGCGTCGGTCTGGATGAAGTTCTGGAACTGCGAGCCACCGGCCTGCGTGCGGTCCAGCGCGCTGACGATGCCGGCGGTCACCGTCTGGCCGACATTGAAGGGGTTGCCGATGGCCAGCACCGCGTCGCCCACTTGCAGCGCGCGCACGTCGCCCAGGGTCACCACGGGCAGCTTGGGCAGGTCGATCTTGAGAACCGCAATGTCGGTCTCGGGGTCGCTGCCCACCAGCGTGGCGCGCGTGCTGCGGCCGTCGGCCAGCTGCACTTCAATGTCAGTGGCATCTTCGACCACGTGGTGGTTGGTCAGCAGGTAGCCCTCGGGTGCGACGATGACGCCCGAGCCCAGGCCGACTTGCGTCTGGCCCTGAGGCTTGTCGCCAAAAAAGAACTTGAAGCGCGGGTCTTCCGCGTGCGGGTTGCGCCGCGACATCTTGGTGGCCGTGACGCTGACCACGGCCGGGGCGGCGCGGCGCGCGGCCAGCGCGAAGCCTGTGGACACTGCCGATGCGCTGGCTACACCGCCGGGTGTCAATGCGGGTGCCACCTGCGTCAAGGTCGGCATGGGCAGGCCGGCGACCGCATGGCCACCGGGCAGCCATTCAGGCTTGAAGGTCAGCATCACAAACAGCAGCGCCACGGCCACGGTGACGGCTTGTGAAAAGACGAGCCAGGTTGTGCGCAACATCGTTCGAGGGGTGCCGTGCCACGAGGGCAAAATGGGCGCATGGCCCAACGCGAAGAACTCAATGCCTGCTTGAACACGCTGCTGCGTCCAGAACAGTTCAAGGATTATGGGCCGAACGGTTTGCAGGTTCAGGGCAACGCCGAGGTCAAGCGCGTCTGTTCTGGCGTCACAGCCAGCCTAGCCTTCATTGAGGCGGCCATTGAAGCCGACGCCGACACGCTGCTGGTGCACCACGGCCTGTTCTGGCGCGGCCAGGACGGGCGCTTGACGGGTTGGCTGGGCGAGCGTGTGCGCCGCTTGATGAAGGCCGACATCAACCTGTTTGCCTTTCACCTGCCGCTGGACGCGCATGCCGAACTGGGCAACAACGCGCAACTGGGTCTGCGCCTGGGCTTGCGTGCGGATGCGCGCTTTGGCGAACAGGACCTCGGTTTCATCGGCAACGCTGCCGTGCATGCCAACGCTCAAGCCTTGGCAGCGGCCGCGCAAGATGCGCTCAACCGCAGCGTCACTTGCCTGCCAGGTGACGGCCGAGCGTTGCGCCGCGTGGCCTGGTGCACGGGCGGTGCGCAGGGCTACTTTGAGGACGCCATTGCAGCCGGTGCTGACGCTTTCATGACTGGCGAAATCTCTGAGCCACAAGCCCACCTGGCACGCGAAACTGGCGTCGCTTTCTTGGCCTGTGGGCACCACGCCACCGAGCGCTACGGTGCCTCCGCCGTGGCCGCGCACGTGGCGCAGCAGCTGGGCCTGGAGCACCTGCACATCGACATCGACAACCCGGCATGAAGACGTGCGATCGCGCCTGCGCGCAAGCGCGCGCTGCATGCCGGGCAGGAGCTCTGCGAGTGCCGGCATGAAGCCCATCCTGCTGACCATGGGCGACGCTGCCGGCATTGGCCCCGAGATCATCGTGCGCGCCTTCGAGCGTGGCGCCTTGCAGGGCTGCGTGGTGCTGGGCGACGTGGGCGTACTGCGCCGCGCGGGCTGTCTCATGACGGCGGTGATCGATTCACCGGCTGACCTGGCGTTGGTGCCGCCGGGCAGCTTGCCCCTGCTCGTGCCGCCGGGCATGCCACGAGGCTTGGCTGCCTTGCCGCTGGGTGCTATCGATGCGCGCAACGGCGTGGCGGCGGCGCACTGCATTGAAGACGCCGTGCTGCGCGTGTGCTGCGGCGAGGCGTGCGCCATCGTCACCGCGCCCATCCACAAAGAAGCGCTGGCCGCCGCGGGCATTGGCTTCCCCGGCCACACCGAGATGCTGCAAGCCCTGGCTGCGGCAGAAGAAAGTAAACCACCGCCGGTGCGCATGATGCTGGCCAACGAAGAGCTGCGCGTGGTGCTGGTCACCATCCACCTGTCGCTGCGCAAAGCCATCGAAGCTGTGACCTATGACGCTGTGTTGCAAACGCTGCACATCGCGCACGCTGCGGCAGCCGGCTGGGGCCAGGCCAGGCCGCGCATCGCGGTGGCGGGGCTGAATCCGCACGCCGGTGAAGGTGGGCTTTTTGGCGACGAAGAAATCCTCATCATCAGCCCGGCCATCGCAGCGGCACGCGCGCAAGGCCTGGACGTGCATGGCCCCTTTGCGCCCGACACCGTGTTCATGCGCGCGCGCCGAGGCGAGTTCGACTTGGTGGTGGCCATGACGCACGACCATGGCCTCATCCCCGTGAAGTACCTGGGCGTGGAGCAGGGCGTCAATGTCACCCTGGGACTGCCTTTTGTGCGCACCAGCCCTGACCACGGCACGGCCTTTGACATTGCGGGCCAGGGCAAGGCCGACCCTTCAAGCCTGATCGCTGCCGTGAACATGGCGCGGCGCCTGGCCGCTTACTAACTTTGAAACTAGTGCTTGGCGGTGCGTGCCACCGCGGGCACGGCAATGCCGGCCAACTGACGCCGCGCGCGGTCAGTTGCACGTTCCAGCAGTGTCGAGGTCTCAAACGCGCGCAGCCGCCCGGTTTCACACAAGCGCAGCAGCATGCGCTGTGTCAGCGACACGGTTTTCTTGTGCCGCGAGCCTTGCGTAAAGATGAAAAAACTGCGCCCTGGGCTGACGTGCGACAGGCGCACCTTTTGCCAGTCATCGTTGAGGTGCATCTGGTAGGCAAAGCCGATCTGGATGTTGTCGGCCAGCTCGGCGCCGTGCGTGGCTTCGGCCTTGCCGGTGATGGCGGGCAAGCCGGGCGCGGCCGGTTCGTTGCTGATGGCCGCCGCTTCGGCCTGCGCGTTCAGATCGATGTCGACCTTGCCGTCCCAGTTCACGGCCGACTCTTGCACCAGGCCCACCCGCTGCGCTTCTTCAGCGCTCAGGTTGGGCAGCGCCAGCTCTTCATGCAGCACCGGCAGCGCGGCTACCGCCTTGAGCTCGTCCTTGGACGGTGTGGGCCGCCGCAAAGCCCCTTCCACCTGACGCGCCATCAAGTTCAAGTCCAACTGGCGGCCGGCGGGGCTCTTCAGGGCATCGGCATGCGCCGGCATCAACTGGCCGAAAAAGGCGCGGCGTTGTGCCTCGGGCCAACCGATGAGGTTCATGCCTTCGGTCAAGTCGCGCATGAGGCCGGGCAACTCGGCCAGGAAGGCTTTGCGGTGGGCCGATGAAGGCTTGGGTTGCACGCTGAGCATCAGCTCGCGCCCGGCGCGGCGCAGCTTTTGTGTCAGCGCACCGTCGACACCCTCTTTGGCTTCGGCGCGCAGCAGCGCCTGGCTCCAGACGCGGCTGACAAAGTCGCGCACAAAGGCTGGCACGGCCACGTCTTTGAGGTCACCCGCCAAGCGCTGAGCGTAAAGCTGGCGCAAGCGCAGCTCATCTTCTTTGGCCGACAGCAACTCGGCCGCGTCGCCTTGCGCCTGCACTTCTTGTGTGTTTTGCGCGGTGACAAAAGCTTCAAGCTTGGCCAGCTTTTGTTCGTAGACCTCGATCTGGTCGAAGTCGCCTTCGACAACATCATTGATGAGGGTGCGTACCTCGGCCAGAAAGTCTTTGGCGCCACTTTCGTCAAAGTCCTCAAAGGCCGCGCCCAGGCTGGCAATGCGGTTGATGAAGCGGCGCACCGGGTGCTTGCGAGACGAGAAGAAACTGGGGTCGCCCAGGGCCGCGCGCAGCACCGGCAGTTGCAAGCGCGCGATCTGGCGCGCCATGTGCGGCGGCACTTTGGGGTCGGCCAGGATCTGGTCAAACAGGAAGCCGATGACATCGATCACCATGTGATCGAGCGCGCCGGTGGATGCTTGGCGCAATTCGTCGCGGTGGGCGTGAATCACGTTGGCCAAGGGCGTGCGGTCGCTGCCGTCGGACAGCGCGTAGGGCATGTCGTTGCCCGTGTGCTGGCTGTCAACGTAGGCCAGGCGGCGCATCAAGACCATCAGCGCTGGGTCGACCTGGCCCAGCAGCGTGCCGTTGCGAGTGCCGCCGTGGCCAGGGCCGGGCGAACGGGTGGACGGCGCAAACCCTGAATGGGCACCTTGCCCGCTGCGGTGGTGCGAGCCCGACCCCGATCCATGCCCTGCACCCTGCCCCTGGCCACTGACGGGCTGCCCTGGATCGCCATGCAGGCTGTCTTGGCCCGCGCCCTCGCGCACTTGGCCCAAGCGCTGGCGCACGGTCAGCCCCACGGGTTGCACACCGGCGTTGCGAAAGTCGGCCACGATGGTGGCGTAGGTGCCGCGCAGCATGGCACTGAGCGAACGGCTGAGTTCCGAGGACAACACCTTGCGCACGTCGGCACGTTCAGACACCGCATCAATGCCGCGGATCATGGCGTGGCCCACGATCTCGGGGCGCAGCGGGTTGCGTTCGCGTTCACCGCCGGCATCAGCCAGCACGGTGGCTACGTAGGCGTCGAGTTCGCGCATTTCCCACTCGCAAGCGTGGGCGATTTCCATGCCGAAGCGTTCAGCAGAAATCTGCGCTTCGACTTCGCGGTCTTCGACCAGGCTGAGCGCATCCCAGGTCGTGGGTTGCGGCGCAGCAGGCGGCGCCAAGTCGCCCATGCCGGTGACGCTGGCGGCACGGGGCCCCAGTTCGCGCACGACGCGCAAATCGAAGGCTTCATTGAAGGTCAGGATGAAGACCGCCGATTTGCGGTTGAGTTCAAACTGCGCCCCCAGCAAGCCGTCACGCTGAAAAGCGTGGCTGGCGGCCAGCGCGGCCAGGCCCAGGCTTTCTATGGTGCGTTCAGCGGCTTCGCGCGCTGCCAGTTTGAGCCGCTGGACAGCGGCTTCAAGTGGTGCGGGCAGGCGGTGAACGGGGTTGGGTTTCATGCGTGTGCAATGCCCTTGGCGGGCAGCCGCCTAGTATGCGGCAAGGCACTGCGTGATACCCCCCCGAGGCCTGGGCCCAAAGCGGCCCCGGGGTGTAAGCAAAGTTTATTTCTTCAAGCTGTCGCGAATTTCGCGCAGCAGTTGCACGTCTTCTGGCGTGGGGGCGGGCGGGGCCGGCGGGGCTTCGCGCTTCATGCGGTTCATCTGCTTGACCATCATGAAGATGATGAGGGCCAGGATGATGAAGTTGATGGCGATGGTGATGAAGCTGCCATAGGCCAACACCGCGCCAGCCTTCTTGGCTTCGACCAGCGAGGTCGCCGTTTGGCCTGACAGCGCAATGAAGTAGTTGCTGAAGTCAAGGCCACCAAAAATCTTGCCCACGATGGGCATGATGAGGTCGCCGACCAATGAATCGACGATCTTGCCAAAGGCGCCGCCGATGATGACGCCGACGGCCAGATCCATGACATTGCCCTTGAGGGCAAACTCTTTGAACTCGGAAGAAAAACTCATGACGCACTCCTGTGGTGTGTGTGTCGGCGGGCCTTTGCGGCACGCCGTTTCGTCTGCGGTTGCAGCGCGCCGGACCATAGACGGGGGCCCAGGGAGAGTCAACTATCTTCGGGATGGGTGTCTCGTCCCGTGGGCCCCTCAAGACAGCAGACCCGGCTCGGCTAGAATTCGGGGTTGACCCGACACCATTTCGGTGCCGTGTTGGGCAGCGAGACTGGCAAGAAGCGACAAGACAAAGGACAGGCATGAGCGGCAACGGCAGCAGCATTGATTCCGGCATCGACAAAGGCAGGCGCACCTGGATTGCCATCACCTGTGGCACAGGCGCCGTGGGCGGAGTCGCAGTGGCAGTGCCCTTTGTCAGCAGCTTCGCACCGTCAGAGCGCGCACGCGCGGCAGGTGCTCCGGTGCAGGTCGACATCAGCGGCATCAAGCCCGGCGACAAGCTGACGGTGGAATGGCGTGGCAAGCCCGTGTGGATCGTACGCCGCACGCCCGAGCAGTTGGAGGCGCTGAACAAGGCCGACGACAAACTGGCCGACCCCAAGTCGGCGCGCAAGGCCTACCCCACGCCCGAGTACGCGCTGAACGCGCACCGCTCGATCAAGCCCGAATACTTTGTCGCCGTGGGTATCTGCTCGCACCTGGGCTGCTCACCCAGCGACAAGTTCACGCCCGTGGCTTCCGACGCCACCTTGGGCAACGACTGGCAGGGCGGTTTCCTGTGCCCCTGCCACGGTTCCACCTTTGACCTGGCCGGCCGCGTCTTCAAAAACAAGCCCGCACCCGACAACCTGGAAGTGCCGCCGCACATGTACCTGTCGGACAGCACGCTGCTCATCGGCGAAGACAAGAAGGCCTGACGCGCAATTGCGTTTTCAGGCAAGCGCCGTCAAACGAGCACCGTCAAACAAGCACACCAAGACCACGAGGACACGATGGCTGAATTCAAGGACGCACCCGCTGGCGCTTCGCCCCTGGTGCAAGT
Source organism: Rubrivivax sp. (assembly GCA_031379155.1). Taxonomy (GTDB): domain Bacteria; phylum Pseudomonadota; class Gammaproteobacteria; order Burkholderiales; family Burkholderiaceae_C; genus Rubrivivax. The sequence continues at coordinate 679 of JANNEX010000434.1, read as the reverse complement.
CAGCACCTGGCTCGAAAACCGGTTTCCGACCGCGTTTGACGCCTACAAGGTGCACATGTCGGAGTACTACGCTCCGAAGAACTTCAACTTTTGGTACTTCTTTGGCGCGCTGGCCATGGTGGTGCTGGTGATCCAGATCGTCACCGGCATCTTCTTGACCATGCACTACAAACCCGACGCGGCCAAGGCCTTCGAGTCGGTGGAGTACATCATGCGTGATGTGCCCTGGGGCTGGCTGATTCGCTACATGCACAGCACGGGCGCGAGTGCCTTTTTCATCGTCGTCTACCTGCACATGTTCCGCGGCTTGATCTACGGCAGCTACAAAAAGCCGCGCGAACTGGTGTGGATCTTTGGTTGCGCCATCTTTCTGTGCCTGATGGCCGAAGCCTTCATGGGCTACTTGCTGCCCTGGGGTCAGATGAGCTACTGGGGCGCCCAAGTCATCATCAACCTGTTTGCCGCCATTCCCTTCGTGGGCGAAGACCTGTCGCTGCTGATTCGCGGCGACTACGTGGTGGGCGACGCCACGCTCAACCGCTTCTTCAGCTTCCACGTCATTGCCGTGCCGCTGGTGTTGCTGGGCCTGGTGGTGGCGCACTTGCTGGCGCTGCACGACGTGGGTTCCAACAACCCCGACGGTGTCGAGATCAAGGCCAAGAAAGACCCCAAGACTGGC
>JANNEX010000427.1:0-4456 GCA_031379155.1 Rubrivivax sp. | reverse complement strand
CTCATCGTCGGCCACTTTCAGCTCGGTGATTCGCGCACCGTTACCGAGTGGTTCAACCTTGTGCGCGCCCACAACAAAGGCGCGGCGTTTTCATTCCTGCACGACGCGTCAGGCTGGCAGCGCTGGTTCTTTGTTGGCCTGGGCGCGCTGGCGTCGGTGTTCATCGTCTGGATGCTGCGCAGCCACCCGACGCAAAAGCTGTTTTGTTTTGCGGTGACCATGATCCTGGGTGGCGCCTTGGGCAACGTCATCGACCGTCTCATCCACGGCTACGTGGTGGACTTTTTGCAGTTCCGCTTTGGCTGGCTGCAGCCGCTGTTTGCCGGTGGCTACTTTCCCAGTTTCAATCTGGCCGACAGCGCCATCACGCTGGGCGCGATGTGTTTGATCCTGGATGAAATCTTGCGCGTGCGGCGCGCCAAAACCTAGTCAAAACCTAGTCGGCTTCAGCGGCGATCCCCCATCGCATGCGCGATGGTGGACAGGTCCACGTACTCCAGTTCACCGCCGGCCGGAACGCCGCGTGACAAGCGCGTCACGTTGATGCCACGCGCCTTCAGCGCCACGGAAAGCGCATGCGCCGTGACCTCGCCTTCGGCCGTGAAACCTGTCGCCAGGATGACTTCTTGCACCACACCGTCGCTGGCGCGTTGCAGCAACTCATCGGCACCAATCTGCTCGGGCCCGACACCGCCCAATGGGCTGATGCGGCCCATCAACACGAAGTACAGGCCCTTGTAGCTGCCGCTGCGTTCCAGCGCGGCTTGGTCGGCGGGTGTTTCCACCACGCAGAGCTGGCGCGCGTCACGCGCCGGGTTCAGGCAGATGCTGCACACCTCGCCTTCGCTGAAGGTGTGGCAGCGCTGGCAGTGGCGCATGCGCGCCATGGCGTCGGTGAGTGCGCCGGCCAGTTTGCGTGCACCGTCGCGGTCGTGTTGCAGCAGATGGAAGGCCATGCGCTGCGCCGACTTCACGCCCACGCCGGGCAAGCGGCGCAACGCCTCGACCAGGCCGTCTAACGCGGGTTCGGTCATCAGAACGGCACCTGCCTTGTGAACATCAGAACGGCAATTTCATGCCGGGTGGCAAAGGCATTCCGGCAGTGAGCTTGCCCATCTTGGCGGTGCTGACTTCCTCGGCACGGCGCACCGCGTCGTTGAAGGCGGCCGCCACCAGGTCTTCGAGCATGTCCTTGTCTTCGGCCAGCAAGCTGGGGTCGATGGCCACCCGCTTGACATCGTGTTTGCAGGTCATGGTGACCTTCACCAGGCCGGCGCCGGACTGGCCTTCCACTTCCAGCAGCGCCAGTTCGTCCTGCGCCTTTTTCATGTTGTCTTGCATGGCCTGGGCTTGTTTCATCAAGCCGGCAAGTTGGCCCTTCATCATGATTGCTTCCTAACGTTCAAATGGGTTTGACAGAGCCCGGCACGATGCGCGCCGTCTTGAATTGTTGCAGCAGCGCCAGCACCACCGGGTCTTGCTGGATGCTGGCCTCAGCCGCTTGCTGGCGCTTGGCTTTGGCGGCAGCGTCGCGCTGGGCAGGTGTGTCGCTGGGGGTGCCGCTCTGCACGTCCAGCACCACGGCGTGGCCCAGGTGCAGGCTGAGTGCTGCGGCCAGCTTGTCGGCCAAGGCAGGGTTGCGCAGCGGCTCGCGCGCCACGTGCAATAACCAGCGTGGCGGTGTGCTGCTTGAGTCTATGTGTTGCAAGCCAGCTTGCAGCGCCAACTCTTTGACCATGGCGCTGATGCTGGCCTGCTCGCTCAAGGCCTTGACGCAGGCGTCCCAGCGGTCGGCCAAGGCGCTGTCGGCTGCGGCTGGCGGCGCCACCGTGATGGCAGGCGCGAGCGCCACTGCAGGCGCTGCTTCGGCGGCCGGCAATGGCACCGCACGAACAGCCGGCGCCGGCTTGGCCACACTGATGGCCGGCGGCGCTGATGCACGCAACGGTGCGCTCAGCGGTGCGCTGCGCGCTTCACGCTGAACGGGCACGGAGCCCACCGCAGGGAAGGCCAAAAAGCGCAGCAGCACCATGGTCAGCGCGCCGTACTCGTCGCTCATCAGGCTGAGTTCTTCGCGGCCGTGCAACGCCATGCTGTAGAGCAGTTGCGTTTCGTCAGGGGCCAGTGTGCCCACCAGGGCACGTGCATCTTCGGTGTCGGGGTCTTGGGCGTCCAGCGCGCCGGGCACGGCTTGTTCGACGGCCATCTGTTGTAGCAGTTGCGCCACGGCTTCCAGCGTGGCCGAGGCTGACAGGCCCAGGCTGCGCAAACCGTCCACCGTGGCCAGCAGACCAGGCCCGTCGCGGCGCGACAGCGCTTCGACGACGGCGCGTGCGTGGCCGCGGTCGACACTGCCCAGCATGGTGCGCACGACGGCTTCCGACAAAGCGCCACCGCCGTAAGCGATGGCCTGGTCGGTGAGCGACAAACCGTCGCGCATGGAGCCGCGTGCCGCACGTGCCAGCAAGCGCAAGGCGCCGTCATCGCTGGCCACGTTTTCAGCCTTCAACACACGCGCCAGATGTTCACGCACGGTGTCAGGCGCCATCGGCCGCAGGTTGAACTGCAAGCAGCGGCTCAGCACCGTGGGCAGCACCTTGTCTGGGTCCGTGGTGGCCAGCACGAACTTCAGGTATTCGGGCGGCTCTTCCAGGGTCTTGAGCAGGGCATTGAAAGCGTCTTTGGAGAGCTGGTGCGCTTCGTCGATCATGAAGACCTTGAAGCGGCCCACGCCAGGCTTGTAGGCAGCGCGTTCGATGAGGTCTTTGATCTCGTCCTTGCCACCGTTGCTGGCAGCGTCCATCTCGATGTAGTCGAGGTAGCGGTCAGCATCAATCTCGGTGCAGGCCTGGCACACACCACAAGGTTCGGCCGTGATACCACCCTGCCCGTCAGCGCCGGTGCAGTTCAGGCTTTTGGCCAGGATGCGGCTGACCGTGGTCTTGCCGATGCCGCGTGTGCCGGTGAACAGATAGGCGTGGTGCAAGCGGCCCTGGGTCAGCGCATTGCTCAGGGCCTGCACCACATGCTCTTGGCCGACCATTTGCGCAAAAGTGCGGGGGCGGTATTTACGGGCCAGGACGACGTAGGACATGGCCGGCATTCTATGGGTGCAGGGATAATGAGCCGCCATGACCAAGCCTTCTCGGACACCTGCCCAAACATCTTCTTATGCGCCGCTCAGCTACGAACAGGCGGGCGTGCAATACGAGCTGATCGACCCGCTCAAAGTGGCCGCACAGCGCGCCGCCGCCGCCACCGCCAGCCACCTGTCGGCGCACGGTTTTTCTGAGGTGCTGGCTTCACGCGGCGAGTCAGCCTACGTGGTGGACGTGGGGCCCTTTTACCTGGCCAGCATCGTTGAATGTCTGGGCACCAAAACCCTGGTGGCCGACGAGATGCACAAGCTCACCGGCAAGAGCTACTTTGCCGGCATCGCGCAGGACACCATCGCCATGGCGGTGAATGACCTCATCACCGTGGGCGCCACGCCGCTGGTGGTGCAGGCCTACTGGGCTGCGGGGGGCAGCGACTGGTTCGGTGATGGCGAGCGTGCATCGGCTTTGGTGGCGGGATGGAAAGCCGCCTGCGACATCTGCCAGGTGGCCTGGGGCGGTGGTGAAACACCGGCACTGGCGGGCATCGTCGAAGCTGGCCGCGTCGACCTGGCGGCGTCGTGCACTGGCCTGGTCAACCCCAAACCGCGCCTGACCCTGGGTGAGCACCTGGGCGCGGGTGACGCCATCGTGCTGCTGGCCAGCAGCGGCATCCACGCCAATGGCCTGAGCCTGGCGCGCAAGTTGGCTGAACGCCTGCCGCAAGGCTACCTGACGCCCATCGCGCCGGGGCTGAGCTATGGCGAGGCCTTGCTGGCCCCCACCACGCTGTACTCACCCGTGACCGAAGCCTTGTGGAAGGCCGGCGTGCGCGTGCACTACGCCGCCAACATCACCGGCCACGGCTGGCGCAAATTGCTGCGCCACCCCAAGACCTTGAGTTATCGCATCCACACCGTGCCACCCGTGCCTGCGGTGTTGAAGTTCATTCAAGAACAGGCCGGGCACGACGCCGCCGAGGCCTACGGCACGCTCAACATGGGCGCCGGTTTTGCGCTCTATGTGCATGGTGATGATGCGCAGCGCGCGGTGGCGGTGGCCAAAGCCTGCGGCATTGACGCCTGGGTGGCGGGGCAGGTGCTGGCGGGCGACAAACAACTGCACATCGAGCCACTGGGCGTGCACTTCAGCGGCGCTGACTTGCAACTGCGCTGATATCGCGCTGACCCCGCTGCGTGCAAGGCACTGGCCTACAATCGGCCCCGACGGGCCTCCCCGCATGGAAGCGCGCCCAACCGGGTCAGATGGGGAACCAAGCAGCCCTTAGCGTTGCAACCAGTGCCGGGGTCAGGCTCGTCACCCACCCCGCTTTATGCGCCCTTGGCAAACGCCGCCAACGC
>JANNEX010000416.1:0-10690 GCA_031379155.1 Rubrivivax sp. | reverse complement strand
AATTCCCCATGCCCAGCATTCCCGAAGACGGCGCGCTGCTGAAGATGGAAGTGGCCGGCATCTGCGGCACCGACGTCAAGATGTACAAGCAGCCGCTGAGTGGCGGCCCGGTCATCATGGGCCACGAAAACATAGGCACCATCGCCAAGGCCGGCCGCCTGTTCACGCAGCGCAAAGGCTTCAAGGAAGGCGACCGCGTCTTCCTGGAACATTACGTGGCCTGCGGCCAGTGCGAGTGGTGCCACTCGGGCCAGTACCGCCACTGCGAAGCGACCGACTGGCGCAGCAACCCCGACGGCATACGCTACGGCTACACGGCTGCCGACCGCGCACCGCACCTGTGGGGCGGCTTTGCGCAGTACGTCTACTTGCCCTGGAACTGCGTGCTGCACCATGTGCCCAAGAACGTAACGTCCGAATTGGCCGGCATCGTGACGCCGCTGGCCAACGGCATTGAATGGGCGCTGTTTGACTGCGACGTGGGTTACGCCAGCAGCGTGCTCATCCAGGGCCCGGGGCAGCAGGGCTTGAGCCAGGTGGTGGCCTGCAAACAGGCCGGCGCTGATTTGATCATCGTCACCGGCACCGCGAAAGACGCAAAGCGGCTGGAGATTGCCAAAAAACTGGGGGCCGACTTCACCATCAACGTCGAAGCCGAAAACCCGCTGGAACGCATCATGGCCATCACCGCAGGCAGGGGTGTGGACGTGGCGCTGGATTGCACCGCAGGCGCCGGCACCGCTGCGGTACTGCTGGGTGTGGAAGCGCTCAAGCGCAAGGCCGGCACGCTGCTGGTGCAGGGCGAGATGACGGACTTTCCCAACTTCCCCATCGGCAAGGTGACGGTGAAGTACATCACCATCAAAAGCGCGCGGGGCCACAGCTACAAGAGCTGCGAGCTGGCCTTGCAGCAACTGGCCAGCCACCGCTTCGCGCTGGAGATGGTGACCACGCACACCTTTGGCCTGAAAGACGCCGACACCGCCATCAAGGCCGTGGGCGGCGGCTATTCGCCCGACGTGATTCACGTCAGCCTGCTGCCCTGGGCTTGAGGCTTGGGCCACACGATGACACGGCCCTTGCCGCTGCCCGTCACCGTGCTCACGGGCTATCTGGGCGCGGGCAAAACCACGCTGCTCAACCGCATCTTGCACAACGCCGAAGGCCGGCGCTACGCCGTCATCGTCAATGAGTTTGGCGAAATCGGCATCGACCACGAGTTGATCACGCACAGCAGCGAAGAACTGTTTGAGATGAACAATGGCTGCGTCTGCTGCACCGTGCGTGGCGACCTCATTCGCACCTTGCATGGCCTGTTAGCGCAGCCCGGGCGCTTTGACGGCATCGTGCTTGAAACCACGGGCCTGGCCGACCCCGGCCCGGTGGCGCAGACCTTTTTTGTCGACCCCTACTTGCGTCAACAAACACGGCTGGACTCCATCACCACGCTGGTGGACGCGCGCCACATCAGCGCGCGCCTGGCCGACAGCCGCGAGGCCGCCGAGCAAGTGGCCTTTGCCGACCAGATCGTGCTCAACAAGACCGACCTGGTGGATGAGCAGCAACTGCCGCAGCTTGAAGCGCAGTTGCGGCGGCTGAATCCGCTCGCACCCATCCACCGCGCGCTGCGGGGGCTGGCGCCGCTGCACGCCATGTTGGGCTGGGGCGGCTTTGATCTGCATCGCATCGAGGCGCTGGAGCCAGACTTCTTGCACCCCAAGGCGCATGTGCACGATGAACACTGCGGGCACGACCACGACCACGACCACCATCACGACAGCGGCATCACCAGCGTGGCGCTGCATTCAACGCAGCCCATGGACGGCGCGCGCATGCAGCAGTGGCTGAGTGAACTCGTGGCCAGACAAGGCCAACACATCCTGCGCGCCAAAGGCATCATCGACGTCAAGGGTGATGCGCGGCGCATGGTCTTCCAATCCGTGCACATGATTTTGGAAGGCGACTGGCAGCGCGCCTGGCGCACAGGCGAAGCGCGTCACAGCCGCCTGGTCTTCATCGGCCGCGAATTGAACGCGAATGCACTGCGCGCCGGCTTCGAAGCCTGCATCGCGTGAAGGCAACAACGTGAACGCAGACCCCCTCAGCGGCGGCCCCGTCGACAGCGCCACGCTGGCCGACCTGGCCGCAGCCAGCCGCATCCTGTCCGCCCAAGGCGTGGTCGACGGCTTTGGCCATGTCAGCCTGCGCCACCCACAAGATGCCACGCGCTACCTGATGGCTCGTTCTTTGGCGCCGGCTTTGGTGACGCCACAAGACATCATCGAATACGACCTGCACAGCCAGCCTTGCAACGCGTTGGGCCGCAAGAGTTTTCTCGAACGTTTCATCCACGGCGAGGTCTACAAAGCGCGCCCCGACGTGATGGCTGTGGTGCACAGCCACTCACCGTCCGTGGTGCCCTTTGGTCTGGTGCGGATCAAGATGCAGGCCATGTTCCACAACGCTGCCTTCCTGGCTGAAGGGGTGCCAGTGTTTGACATCAGCGAGCAATTTGGCGACACCGACATGCTGGTGGGCAACGGCGACAAAGGCCAGGCGCTGGCCGAGTCTCTGGGCAGCAGCAGCGTGGTCTTGATGCGCGCCCACGGCAGCGTGGCCTGCGGCCCCAGCCTGGCGGTGGCCGTGTTCCGCGCCGTCTACACCGAGGTCAACGCGCGCATCCAGCACTGGAGCGTGGCGCTCGCTGCTGGCGAGCCGCTGGCTGCGCTTAGCGAAGCCGAGGGCCGCTTGGCCGATGAAGTCAACCAGGGCGCGGGCCTGCGGGCCTGGGAGCTGTGGCGCGCGCAGCTGCGTGAACAAGTGGGCTGGTAACAACCCTCCATCAATCGGATACCAAGACCATCACCATGACCATCAGCGACACCACCCAAGCCTTGAAGCAGCAACTGGTCGACTGCATTCGCATGCTCGAGGCCAGCGAGATCATCGACTACAACGGCCACGCCAGCGTGCGCCTGGCCGACGGCAATTTGCTCATCAACGCGGGTGCCTGCCAGCGCAGCAAGCTCACGGTGGCCGACATCTGCACCATCGATGCGCAAGGCCAGGTGCTGGGTGGCGAAGGCAAACCGCCGCTGGAATTTCACCTGCACGCCGGCATCTACCGCGCGCGGCCTGATGTGTGTGCCGTTGTGCATGCGCACCCCAAATGGTCAACCTACCTGACGATGACGGGCACGGCCTACGAGCCTGTGTACGCACAAGGCTCGCTGCTTTACCCGGTGCCGGTGCTGGATTCGCCCAACTCCATCAACAACACGGCCATGGCCGAGCGCCTGGCCACCACGCTGGCCCAGCGGCCCGCCGCGTTGATGAAGTCACACGGCGCAGTGACGGTGGGCAAGACCCTGACGGAAGCCTTTGTGCTGGCCAACTACCTGGAAGAAAACGCGCACCGCCAGTACATGGCCCTGCAGATTGGCAAGCCGTATGTGTTCAATGCGAGTGAGCTGGCGATGTGCCGTGAGAAGCTGTGGTCAGAAGCGCTCTTCAAACGCGCCTGGGACCACTTCTACGCCAAGTTAGGCTAGCTTTGACCTGACAGGCTGCTCTCCACCAACTTTCGCAGTTCGGGCGTGACTGCGGGCTCCAGCCCCCACCAGGCCTTCCAGGCCAGCGGGCCTTGCTGCAAGAGCATGCCCAGGCCGTCCACCGTGGCGTTGCCGCGCGCGGCTGCGGCGGCCAGCAAGGGGGTTAGCAGGGGGATGTAGACGATGTCGGCGACGATGGCGCTGCGCGGCAAACTGTCCAGGCTGATGTGCAGCGCGCCCTGGCCTTGCATGCCCTGGCTGGTGGTGTTGACGAGCAGCGCCGCGCCTTGCAAGGCTTCGTGACGCTGCGGCCAGGGCCACACCTGCACCGCCACACCACAAGACTGTGCCAAGGCCTGCGCGCGGTCTGCGCTGCGGTTGATGACGCGTATCTCAGCCACGCCCGCCTGCATCAAACCATGGCACACGGCGCGCGCGCCGCCGCCAGCGCCCAGCACCACGGCCGGGCCATCGTCAGGCCGCCACGAAGGCTGCTGATGGTGCAGGTTGCGCATGAAGCCCAGTGCGTCGTTGTTGCTGCCCAGCAAGCTGCAGTTGCTGCGCACGGTGACACAACTGATGGCGCCAATCTGGCGTGCGGATTCATGCACCTCGTCGACCATTTCCATGGCCAGCACCTTGTGCGGCATGGTCAGGTTGCAGCCCGCAAAACCCAGCGCGGGCAGGGCACGCAGGGCCGCAGCCAAGTGTTGCGCTTGTATCGCCAGTGGCACATAGGCGCCCTTGAGGCCCTGCTGCGCCATCCAGTGGTTATGCATCAGCGGCGAGCGCGAATGCAGGATGGGCCAGCCCATCACGCCAGCCAAAAGAAAAGTGTCGGCAAGCTGCATTGTTATTGACTCTTCAGAACCTTGGCGCAAAGGCTGCGTGACGCTGGCTCATTCTATGAAGCCATGGGTGCGCGGGCGCAGCCGCTGGCCCAGGCGCAGACGGTGAGCCACCCATTGACGGCGCACACGCAGCCCAGACAATGCTTGCATGCAGCCACTCTTCACCCGTCGCCACATGAGCACCACCCTGGCCGCCGTGCCCTTCTTCGGCATCACCGGCTGCGCCACGCCAGCCGCAGTTGCGCCCGAACTGATCAAGGCTTTTGCGCCCACGGGTAGTTTGCGCGCCAGCATCAACCTGGGCAACCCCATCCTGGCCGGGCGCCACGCCGCCAGCGGCGAGGTCTTTGGCGTCTCGGTAGACCTGGCGCGCGCGCTGGCTCAAGAGCTGGGCGTAGCCATCGAGACGGTGGTGTTTGACGCGGCGGCCAAGTCAGTGGACGCAGTGAAGTCAGGCCAGGCCGACATCGGTTTTTTTGCCGTCGACCCACTGCGCAGCGACGGTGTGCGCTTCTCGGCACCCTATGTGCAGATCGAGGGCGCCTACCTGGTGCGCCAGGCATCGAGCTTGACGGCTAACGAACAAGTTGACCGGGCCGGCACCAAGGTCATGGTCGGCAAGGGCAGCGCCTACGACCTCTTCCTGAGCCGCGAACTCAAGGCCGCGCAGATCTTGCGCGCGCCCACTTCTGCGGCCGTGGTGGACAGCTTCCTGTCTGAAAACGCGGATGTGGCCGCAGGTGTCAAACAACAGCTGCAAGCCGACGCCACGCGCCTGGGCGGCCTGCGCCTGTTGCCTGGGCGCTTCATGGTCATCGAACAAGCCATGGGCGTGCAGGCCAACCGCGGTGAAGCGGCGCAGCGCTTTTTGCACGGCTTTGTCGAGCGCGCCAAGGCCAGCGGCTTTGTGGCGGGCAGCTTGCAAAAGCATGGCGTGCGCGGGGCGGTGGTGGCACCGCCGGGTTGATGGGCGTGCGGCTGCCCAGCCGACAATCTTTCGGTGGCGGCCAAAACAAAACACCTGGCGGCCAAGGCACAGTGCGTTGCCGCATCCACCGCACTCAAGATCATGGCCATCACCTGCTTCATCCGCTACCAGATCGACCCCTTTCAATGCGCTGACTTTGAGCGTTATGCCCAGGCCTGGGGCCGCATCATCCCGCGCTGCGGCGGCCATCTGGTCGGCTACTTTTTGCCCCAAGAGGGCAGCAACGACGTGGCCTGGGGCTTGATTGGTTTTGACAGCCTGGCCAGCTATGAGAGCTACCGCGCCCGGCTCAAGGCCGACGATGAGGGCCGCGCCAATTTTGAGTGGGCGCAGCGCCAACGTTTCATCTTGCGTGAAGAGCGCAGCTGGCTGCAAGACGTGGCAGGCACACGCGCACTCGCCCCGCAGGCAAGCCTGAATTGAATCCCGCTTGAAAGCATGAAAACCGCGCCGGCTTCGCATGAACCGCGCATCGCGCGTGTGGCAGCCATGGTCGCAGACCCCGCGCGGTCCCGCATGCTGGCCTATCTGCTGTCGGGCGAATACGCCAGCGCGGGCGAACTGGCCCGCGCCGCATCGGTCTTGCCGGCCACCGCCAGCGGCCATCTTGCCAAGCTGCTGGACGCGCGCTTTGTGACCTGCGAGCCGCGTGGACGTCATCGCTACTACCGCCTGGCCGACGCCGAGGTGGCGCACGCCCTGGAAGCCTTGGCCTTGGTGGCCGAACGAGACAGCCACGACCGCGCCTGGGCACCACCTCAACGCCAGCGCCTGCGCTATGCACGCTGCTGTTACGGCCACCTGGCCGGGCAGTTATCGGTGCTGCTGTTTGATGCCCTGCGTGAGGACGGGCGCCTGCTTGCGGGCAGCCAGGGTTTGGAGCTTAGCGCTGCCGGCAGCGCCTGGCTGCAAAGTCTGGGCTTGTTGCCGCAAGCAGCCAGTCCCCGCCGACGCTTTGCCTATCCTTGTCTGGACTGGTCAGAGCGGCGCGACCATTTGGCAGGGCAACTGGCCGACGAGCTCTATCAGCACTTCTGCCGCCAAGGCTGGCTGCGTCGGGGCAGCGGGCGCGCGGTGGCGCTGACGGAGCTGGGGCAACAGCACCTGCTGCCGCGTTTGCGCGCTGGCGCAGCGCTGGCCTGACGCTACCAAAGTCTTTCGCCGCGCCCCAACTTGATCAGCATTTCCTGCTGAAACGCCAGCGGCCCGTAGCCCACACGCTGACCGTCTTGCTGGTAAAAAAACGGCGAGCCGCTGCGTTGCGCAAAGGCCTTCATCCACTCCAGCATCTCAGGCTGCGGGTCATTGCCGGCTGACAGCAGCACATAGGCCTGGGCGTCGCGCCAGCGCATGGGCACGGCGATGACGCCCACCCGGTCGGGGCGGAAGTTTTCGGGCAATGGGCTGCCGGGCATCAACCAGGCGCAGACGAAGTTGCGACACGGCGACTGCGGGCGCTCTTCGTAGATGCTGCACGCGCCCGCGTTCAAGAAGTGGCAATGTTGGCCGGCAAACATGCGGTGGCCACGCACCTCGCCTGCGGCCCAGCCTTGGCAGCAGGCGGTGCACTCGCCGCATTGCCGGCTGCTCGATGGCGCAGGTGGTGCAGCCGGTGCAGCCGGTGCATGCACCAGCGCCAGCGCGCCATGGCAGAGCTTGAACTTGCGCCCGCTGCCACAAGGGCAGGCGTCGTTGCGACCGGTTTTTGCCACGCTGGGTGTGTGCTCAAAGAGGTGCGCAAGTATCACGGTGTGGCACGGACCGGGTAACACCGTCGCCGGCTGCGGTTGACGCCCCGGGGCCACGCAGCGACTGTCGTCGTACTTTTATATAGACCAACGTTTCGCATAAGGAAACACAGAGACACGATGCGATTGATCACCTACTTGCAGCCCCGAAGCGCCGCACCACGGCTGGGTCTGCGCTGCGACAGCCGTGTGCCGGACTTGGCAGCCGCCGCGCAAACAGCGCAGCTTGCGGCGCTGGCGGCGAGCATGAAGGCCCTGTTCGCGGCGGGCCACGCGGCCCTGCATGCGGTGCGTGCCTTGCAAGCCAGCGCAGCCCGCGCGAACGTGTGCTGGACGAATGGCAGGCGGCCATCCACGGCAACGCCGCCGCACTGCACAGCGGCCACTGGGGCCTGGCCAACTTGGAGCTGTGCGTGGCGGCGCTGCGGTCGCCGCAAACCCAAGGTGAAGTCGCGCTGCACTGCCAGGTGCCGGTGCCTGACTGAAGGCCCCGACTGGGCCCCGACTGAACCGCATCACCGAGAATCGGCGCCCGACCCTCACGACTGCCACCACCCCGCACCATGCCCATCCAGTGGTTCCCCGGCCACATGCACGCCACGAAAAAGGCTATCGCCAAGCGCCTGCCCGACATCGACGTGGTGATTGAACTGCTGGACGCGCGCCTGCCCGGCTCCAGCGCCAACCCCTTGTTGGCCGAACTGACACGTGGCAAACCCGCGCTCAAGGTGCTGAACAAACAAGACCTGGCCGACCCCGACATCACCGCGCTGTGGCTGGCCCACTACCAGGCGCAGCCGGGCACCCAAGCCATCGCGTTGGACGCCAGTGCGCCGGCACCTGCCCGGCTGCTCATCAAGGCCTGCCGCGAACTGGCGCCACTGCGCGGGGGCATGGTCAAGCCGCTGCGGCTGCTGATTTGCGGCATCCCCAACGTCGGCAAGTCCACGCTCATCAACACGCTGGTGGACAAGCGCATGGCAAAGACCGGCGACGAGCCCGGCATCACCAAGACCGAACAGCAGATTGCCCTGGCCAAAGATGTGGCGCTGTTCGACACACCAGGCCTGCTGTGGCCGCGCATCGTGGTGCAAGAAAGCGGCTATCACCTGGCGGCCAGCGGCGGCATTGGCCGCAATGCCTATGACGAAGAAGAGGTGGCCTTGGCGCTGCTGGGCAGCGTGCGCCAGCCCTATGGCCCCAGGCTGCAAGCACGCTACAAGTTGGCTGAGTTGTCGGCCTTCAGCGATGAAGCCCTGCTGAGCGAAGTGGGCCGCAAACGCGGCGGCCTCTTGCCTGGGGGTCAGGTCAATCTGCAAAAGGCCGCCGAGATCGCCATCAACGACTTTCGCAGCGGCGCCTGGGGGCGCATCACGCTGGAAACGCCAGTGCAGTTTGCGGCTTGGTGCGCAGCTGGGCTGGCTTTGGAAGCGCAGCGCCAGGCCAAATTAGCGGCACGCCACAAGAAGCCCACACCGCAGCGCGACCTGGCCTGAAGGCAAGTTTTCGCGGGCCGCCACAGCGCGGCCAACCGGGTTAGCCCGCATCGGCCTTGGCTTGACACCCGTGGGTTGAGTGCCTACATTGGCGTATCTCTATACGGGACACTGTTCCGTATAAAAGAACAAGCAGAAAAACAGCCCAGACGGCGGCGACCCTAGACAGCCGCCGTCAGGCCACCCACCTTCCCACCCACCGGCAGCCATGGCCCAGGCTTCAGCGCAAGCGCCAATCAGCCCGTCGCCGTCCACCGCAAGCCATCTTCTTGGCACCTTGCAGCCGTGGCTAAGCTGGAAGGCACTGGTCATCGTGGTCTGCGTGGCCTTCACGCTCTACATCGCCGTGGTGCCGCTGGGCTTTTTGCTGTGGCAAAGTTTTTTCACACCGCAAACGGCCAGCAAGGCGGCTGAATTCACCTTCGGCAACTACGTCACCGCCTACACCAGCAGCGACACCGCGCGCCTGTTCTGGACCAGCCTGCAATTTGCCGTCGGCACGGCGGCGTTTTCATTCTTCGTGGGCACCACGCTGGCCTGGATGAACGAGCGCACCAACACGCCCTTCAAGAGCTTGTTCTTTGCGCTGTCGCTGATTCCGCTGGTCATTCCCGGCATCCTGTTCACCGTGGCCTGGATCTTGTTGGGCAGCCCCAAGATCGGCATCGTCAATCTGGTGTTGATGAACCTGTTCGGCCTGAGCGAGCCGGTGTTCAACATCTATTCGATGTGGGGAATGATCTGGGTCGACGGCCTGCACTACTCGCCGGTGGCCTTTCTGCTCATGACGGCGGCATTTCGCGCCATGGACCCTTCGCTGGAAGAGAGCGCCATGATGAGTGGCGCGAATATCTTCCAGGTGCTGTGGCGTGTCACGCTCAAGCTGGCCTGGCCGGCCATCTTCGCCACCTTTTTGATCTTGTTTGTGCGCGCCATTGAAAGCTTTGAAGTGCCCGCGCTGCTGGGCCTGCCGGTGGGCATTCAGGTCTTCACCAGCAGCATCTACCAGGCCGTGCACCGCTACCCCAGCCAGATCGGTTTGGCATCGGCCTACGCCATCACGCTGCTGCTCATCACCACCGTGGGCATCTACTTCATCTCGAAGTTATCCAGCAGCGGCAACAAGTACGCCACCATGACCGGCAAAGGCTTTCGCCCGCGCCAGATAGACCTGGGCCGGTGGCGCTGGCTGGCGGCCACGGTCTTCATCTTCTACTTCGCGCTCATCGTGGTGCTGCCCTTTGCGGTGCTGCTGTGGTCGTCGCTGCAAAAGTTCTACGCCGTGCCCTCGTGGGCGGCGCTGAGCAAGCTCACGCTCGACCCATACCGCTTTGTGCTGAGCTACCCCAACCTGGGGCGCGCGGTGTGGAACAGCCTGCTGCTGAGTTTTGGCTGCGCCACGCTGATCATGCTCATCACCTCGGTCATCTGCTGGATCGTCGTGAAGACCAAGATGCCGGGGCGCTGGCTGCTCGACAACCTGGCCTCACTGCCCATGGTCTTTCCGGGTCTCGTGCTGGGCCTGGCGCTGATGATTTTTTATCTGAACGTGGACATCGGTGTCTACGGCACGATGTGGATTTTGTTCATCGCCTACGTCACGCGCTTCATGCCTTATGGGCTGCGCTTTAACACCACGTCGATGCTGCAAATCCACAAAGAACTGGAAGAGTCGGCGGCCATGAGCGGTGCGGGCTGGGGCACCACGTTTAGACGCATCGTGCTGCCGCTGCTCAAGCCGGGGCTGGTGGCGGGCTGGATCTACATCATGATCGTCTCGATACGCGAGCTCAGCAGTTCTATTCTGCTCTACAGCCCGGGCACCGAGGTGGTCAGCATCATCATCTGGGAGCTGTGGGAAAACGGCCAGTACGTCGAGCTGTCGGCCCTGGGTGTGATGTTCATAACCATGCTCTTTGTGCTGGTCATGGTGTCGCAGGCCGTGGGCAAGAAGTTCGGCATCAAGGAATAGCGCAGTGCTCAAAGTTCAAGCCCTTTTCACCGAGTACACCAACGAGTTGGGCCAGCCAGTGAAGGCCGCGCAGGACGTGAACAT
>JANNEX010000413.1:0-5442 GCA_031379155.1 Rubrivivax sp. | reverse complement strand
CGTGCCCAGCGTGGCCAACTTGGCGGCCGGCACCGCAGCCAGGTCACCCAGTTCCAGCGCGTTGATTTGTGCCGTGCTCAGTGCCACCCACTGGTCCGTGGTCAGCGCAGCCACGGCGTCGCTGCTGAGTGCTGCAATGGCGGCTGTGCGCAGGCCCACCATCTGGCCGGCGCGAATGGCGGCCAGGTCGGCGGTCTCCAACGCCGCTGCTTGTTCGGTGCTCAGGCCCACCAGTTGCGCCGATGTCAAACCGGCAAATTGAGTGGTACCCAAAGCCACCAGGCGTTCGGTGCTCAGGCTCGCTATCTGGCTGCTGGTGAGGCCACCGATCTGGCTGGTGCTGAACAGCAGCATGTCGTCGCTGCCCAGGGCTGCCATTTGTGCCGTGCTCAGCGCGCCCAGTTGCGCGGCGCGCAAGGCGCCCAGTTGGCTGCTCGACAGCACGCCCAGGTCATCGGTGCCCAGGACGCGGATTTGCGCCGTCGACAAGCCCGCCACCTGCGCCGTGGTGAGCGCGGCGATTTCGGTCGTCGTCATGGCCGCGATGTTGGCCGTGCCGGTGCCGCCAATCTGGCCGCCGCCCAGGTTGCCTAGGTTGCCACCGGTCAGGGCCGACAGTTGTGCGGTGCTCAGGGCACCCAGTTGTGCAGAGTCAAACACGGCCGCCTGCGAAGACACGGCGCCCAGCATGGCCAGGTCGAGCGCACGCATTTGTGTGGGCGTGAGCGCGGCCAGGTCTTGCGTTTCAAACGCCGCGAAGTCAGCGCTGCCAATGGCGCGCAGTTGCGCGGCAGTGAGGCCCTGGATTTGTTCGGTCGACAGCGCGCGCACTTGCGCTGAGCTGAGTGCTTGCATGGCCTGCGTGCCGATGGCGGCAATCTGAGCTGGGCGCAGCGCGCTCCAGTCGGCCGCTTGCAAGCCGACGATTTGTGCGCTGGTCAGGCTGGCGATTTGTGCCGGGCTCAGCGCGGCAAATTGCGCCGTGCTGAGGTTGTTGACGCTGCTGTCCAGGCCCACCAATTGCGCGGCCGTGAAGCCACTGACCTGGGCCGTGCCCAGCGCCGCCAACTGACCGGCGCTGAAGGCGTTGATCTGCGCCGTGCTCATGGCGCCCAACTGGCCGGCAGTCAGCGCGGCCACGTCGGCGGTCTCCATGGAAGCCACGTCGGCACCCAGGGCGCGCACTTGCGCGGCGCTGAGGGCCCGCACTTGTGCGCTGGTGAGTGCTGCCACTTCGTTGGCGTCAAAGGATTCGATGACAGCGGTGCTGAGCGCGGCAATCTGCGCCGTGCTCAAACCGGCCAGCGCGGCGGTGCTGGTGATGGTGGCAATCTGCGCCGTGCTCAGGCCGCCCATGGCGGCCGCTGACAGCGCCAGGATATTGGCCGAGGGCAGGGCAGTGCCCAACGCGCCAATGGCGGCGGGCGTCAGCGCGTCTATCTGCGTCGTCGTGAGTTGGGCTATGTCGGTGGTCAGGCCCACCGCTTGCGCGGCGCTGAGCGTGGCGACTTGCGCGGCGCTGAGTGCAGCGATGCGGTCGGTGGTGAGGGCGTCAAGGTCTTGCGCGCTCAGGCCGTCAAGCTGTGCGCTGCTCAGCGCGCGCACTTGCGCTGTGCTCAGGGCATTGAGTTGGGCGCTGCTGAAGGCGCCGAGCTGGTCGCCCGTCAACGCTGCAAGCCTTGCCGTGTCCAGAGCCGCGATGTCGCTGCTGTCCAGGCCCGCCAAGGCGGCCGTGTTGATGGCACGCAATTGGCCCGTGCTGAGGGCGCCCAGCTGGTCTGAGCTGAGGGCATTGATGTCGCCACTGTCCAGGCCAGAGATGGCGCCGGTGCTGAGCAAGCGCAGTTGCGCCGTGCCCATGGCAGCCACGTCGGCGGTGGCCAGCGTGGCACCGTAGGCCTGGCCCAGTGAGGCGATTTGCGTGGTCGACAAAGCCGCCAACTGACCCGCGCTGATGCTGTCCAGGCGCGCCAGTTGCGCGGTGGACATGGCGGCCACCTGGTCGGGTGACAGGGCTTCAATTTGCGCTGAGCTGAGTGCGTCAACCGCCGCCGTGGCCATGGCGCGCACCTGCGCCGTGCTGAGCACGGCCAGGTCGGCGGTTTGGAATGCTGCCGCTTGCACAGCGCTGATGGCCGCCATCTGCGCCGTGCCCAGGCTGGCGAACTGAGTCGTGCTCAGGCCCGCAAAGTCGGCGGCTTCAATGGCCGCAAACTGACGCGTGGCTAACGCCGCAAGTTGTGCAATGCTGAAGGCCGCCACGGCGGCACCACTGAGTGCGGCCATGCCGGCAGTGCTGAAGGCTTGCACTTGCGCCAGCGACAGCGCGGCGATGTCGGCTGTTTCCAGAGCCGCAACCTGGGCCGTGCCCAGGTTGGCCAATTGCGTCGTGCTCAGCGCCGCGACTTGCGATGCCGCCAGGCCTTGCACTTGAGCCGAAGTGAGTGCGGCCAACTGGTTGGCGGTGAGGGTGGTGAAACCGGCAGTGCCCAGTGCAGCCATGTCGCTGGATTCAATGGCGCGGACTTGCGCCGTGCCCAAGGCCATCAGTTGCGTTGAGCTCAGGGCACCGATCTGCGAAGAACCCAGGGCCACGATGTCAGCCGTGGACAGGCCGGCCAACTGCGCGGGGGCCAGTGCGCGCACCGCAGCGGTGGACAGCGCGGCGATCTGGTGCGTGTCAAAACTGGACAGCTGCTGGGTGCCCAAGGCCGCGATCTGCGTGCCGCTGATGGCGGCTACGGCGGTGGTGGACAGGGAAGCGAAGTCAGCCGAATCAAGGGCGCGCAGCTGCCCCGTGCTCAGCGCCTGCACCTGTGCCGCAACAAATGCGCCGACCTGCGCCGAAGTGAAGGCCTGCACCTGCGCTGTCGCCAGCGACTGCACTTGTGTGGCGGTGAACTGAGCCACGTCGCTGGGCTGGAAGGCGGCGACTTGCGCGCCCGTCAAGACATGCAGACCGGTAGTGCTGATGGCCGGTATTTGCAAGGCAGTCAGAGCCACGATTTGCGCCGTGCTGAAAGCCGCCCAGTCCTCGGTCGTCAAGCCCGCGATCTGTGCGCTGCTCAGGACAGCGATTTGTGCGGTGGTGTAGTTCGGGATCAGCGTGGCCATGTTCAAGTCCTTGGTCAGGGTCGAACCGGCGGGGTCTGTTCAACGGGCAAGTGCACCCGCCTTCCGGTTCATGTGCATCGGATATCGGGCGCGGGACTTTGGACTTGAGCGGCATGAAGGGGCCAAACTTCAGAACTGAGCGGTGAAAGTGCATCAACTTGATGCACGGCGCGCCAAGCGCCCGGCGCATCGGCAGCGCTGGCGGCAACTTGAGGTGGCGAGACAAAGAAAAACGCCGCCGCACCCGCAAGGGCGCAGCGGCGTCATGGACGTTGAAAACGCTGTCTTACTTGCCCGCAGGCACCTTGCCCTCAACACCCTTGACATAGAAGTTGACGCCGCCCAAGAACTTGTCGTCGGCCACCGCGTCCTTGGCCAACAGTTCCTTGCCGTCCTGCCCCAGCAGTGGGCCCTTCCAGATGGCGAAGCTGCCGTCTTTGAGGCCGGCCTTGATCTTGTCGATGAGGGCCTTGGTCTCAGCCGGCACCTTGTCGCTGATGCTGACGATGTCGATGGCGCCTTCTTTCACGCCCCACCACACGGCGCTGTTGCCAGCCCACTTGCCTTCCAGGGCGTCACGCGTGGCCTTGATGTAGTAAGGGCCCCAGTTGATGATGGCGCTGGCCAGGTGGGCTTCGGGCGCGTAGGCGGTCATGTCGCTGTCCCAGCCAAAAGCCAGCTTCTTGTTCTTGGCGGCCGTCTTCAACACCGCAGAGCTGTCGGTGTTTTGGAACAGCACGTCGGCGCCCTGGTTGATCAGGCTTTGCGCGGCTTCGGTTTCTTTGGGTGGGTTGAACCATTCGTTGATCCACACCACCTTGGTCTTGATCTTGGGGTTGGTGCTTTGGGCACCCAGCGTGAATGCGTTGATGTTGCGGATGACCTCAGGGATGGGGATGGAGCCCACGATGCCCAGGGTGTTGCTCTTGGTCATGGCGCCGGCAATGACACCGGCCATGTAGGCACCTTCATAGGTGCGGCTGTCGTAGGTGCGCATGTTGTCGGCTTGTTTGTAGCCGGTGGCGTGTTCCCACTTCACGTCCTTCATGTCGGCAGCGGCCTTGAGCATGGGTTCCATGTAGCCAAAGGTGGTGCCGAAGATGAGCTTGTTGCCCTGGCCAGCCATGTCGCGAAAGACCCGTTCCGCGTCAGCCGCTTCGGGCACTTTCTCGACGAAGCTGGTGACCACCTTGTCGCCGAATTCTTTTTCTACTGCCTTGCGGCCGTTGTCGTGTGCGAAGGTCCAGCCGCCGTCGCCCACGGGGCCCACGTAGGCAAAGCCAATCTTCAGCGGCTCGACTTTGGCGGGGGCTGATGCTGCGGCAGGTGCGGTGGCGGTGGCCTTAGGCGGCTCATCTTTTTTGCCGCAGCCGGTCAGTGTCAAACCCAAGGCAGCGGCAGCCGCCAGCGTGGACCAGCCGGCCAGTTTGAAAAGCGAAGGTTTGGATGTGAGGGTCATGGAAGCTCTCTCCTGTGGTGATGTGTGGTGACGGATCAGCGGGAAATTATGGCGCGCGATTTTCACGAGCCCGGGAAAAACGGTTGGCCCAAAGAGGCCGGCATGTTGGCCTTGATCCACGCCGCATTGCGCGAGATCAGCACCAGCACCACGATGGTGGCCACATAGGGCAGCATGCTCAGGAACTGGCTCGGTATGTCCACGCCTTCGCCTTGCAGGTGGAATTGCAGCATGGTCACCCCGCCAAACAGATAGGCGCCCAGCAGCACACGCGCAGGCCGCCAGGTGGCGAAGGTGGTCAGGGCCAGTGCAATCCAGCCTTTGCCCGCCACCATGCCTTCGACCCACAGCGGCGTGTAGACGACCGAGATGTAGGCGCCGGCTACACCGCACAGCGCGCCACCCAGCATCACCGCAGCCATGCGAATCTTGCGCACCGGGTAGCCCAACGCGTGCGCCGATTCAGGCGATTCACCCACCGCGCGCAACACCAGCCCGGCGCGGCTGCGGTACAAAAACCAGGCCACGCCAATGACCAGCAGAACAGCGATGTAGACCATGGGGTGTTGTCGGAAAAAGGCCGGCCCGATGAAAGGAATGTCGGCCAGCAAGGGCACGCTGAACTGCGCTTGTTCGCCCAGCTTCTCTTGCACATAGCCCACACCGACGAAGGCCGAAAAGCCGGCGCCGAAAAGGCTCAGCGCCAGGCCGCTGGCGACTTGGTTGGTGTTCAGCCAAATCACCAACACGCCAAAGGCCGCTGCCATCAGCGCGCCGGCCACGGCACCCGCGCCAAAGGCCAGCCAGTCGTTGCCGGTGTGGATGGCGGTGGCAAAACCGGCCACTGCCGCCACCAGCATCATGCCTTC
>JANNEX010000379.1:0-3951 GCA_031379155.1 Rubrivivax sp. | reverse complement strand
AGAGCGTGCAGGGTGACGAGCGCGACATCATGTACTTCTCTATCACCTACGGGCCCGACCTGGCCGGTGCGGTGTCGATGAACTTCGGCCCGATGAACCGCGAAGGCGGGGAGCGTCGGCTCAACGTGGCCATCACCCGGGCACGGCACGAGTTGCGCGTGTTCTCCAGCCTCAAGGGCGAACAGATGGACCTGGCCCGCACGCAAGCCCTGGGCGTTCGCGACCTGAAGCACTTCCTGGAGTTCGCCGAACGCGGCACGCGCGCGTTGACCGAAGCCACGCGCGGCAGCGTGGGCGACTTCGAAAGCCCTTTCGAAGAAGCCGTGGCTTCGGCGTTGGCCGGCAAGGGCTGGGAACTGCACACCCAGATCGGCGCATCGTCGTTCCGCGTCGACCTTGCCGTCGTGCACCCCGATGCGCGGGGCAGCTACCTGAGCGGCATCGAATGCGACGGTGCAACCTACCACCGCAGCGCCACCGCCCGCGACCGCGACATGCTGCGCGAACAGGTGCTGCGCGGCCTGGGCTGGGACATCCTGCGTGTGTGGTCCACCGACTGGTGGGTGGACAAGGCGGGCACGCTGCAGAAGCTGGATGTGAAGCTGCAGGGCTTGCTGCTGGCCAGCCGGGCCAAGCGTGCGAAAGAGGCGGAAAGGCAGGCAGCAGCGGATGCGGCGGCAGCGGCCATCGCCAATGCGAGAGAAGAAGCTGCGCCGCTTGACGCTGCACCGGCAACCGCCGCCGGCACGAGCGGCGCAACGCAGTTCTAGCTGGCCGCAAGAATCGGAAGACCTCGAATTCGCCTGAGCCAACTGTTGACCATAGCGACCGTACCTCCCAGGCAAACCGCCAACTTCCGGCCGCCACTGCAGATCAACCGTTGGTCGGGCGAATCGTAATTGCGCCAACGAGCGCACACGCCGCCAAAGTCCAGACGATTACAGCACCCGAGGGAAGATCGAACAAAGCCGACAGCGCTAATCCGATCGCGTAACCCAGTGCACCCAATCCATAGGCAATGCGGTAACGACCTGGCCCTCGGCGCCCCCGCGTCGCCAACGCCGGAATGATCAGGCTGGAGAACACCAGGTACACCCCCACCAATTGCACCGAAGCCGTTACCGCGAGCGCAAAGGCGCCGTAGAAGCCGAAGCGCCCAAACCTCTGCACCCACCCAAGCCACATCGCCAGCAGCAGCAGCACTGAAACGCCAGCAAGCCACAACAGCTGTGTCGTGTTGACCCAGAGGATTTGCCCGACCAGCAGATCTTTCAAATGTTCGCCTCCGTGCGGGTTGCTCGACAGCATCAGGATGCCGGCGCAGGCCGCGAGTATGAACATCACGCCAATCAGCGCCTCCTGTTGCTCGGGCGCACGTCGTTCGGTCCAGGTGAGCAGCAATGCGCCCAGCAGGGCTGCGCATACCGCCGCAACCTGCACGGCGATCCCGCCCTCGGGCATGCCCAGTGCGTCGGCGGCTATTACACCCAGCCCCGCGATCTGGGCGATGGCGAGATCAATGAAGACGATGCCGCGATCAAGCACCTGTGTGCCCAGAGGTACATGAGTCGCGAGCACCAGCAGTCCGGCGATCAATGCGGGGCCCAGGATGCCCCAGTCGAGGGCGCTCCAGTTCATGGCTTGCCCTGCGCTGCCAGCAGCCGCGTCACCGTGTCGTCGAACAGCCCGAACAGGTCCTTGGCCCCCTCCGTGCCGCCCACTGTGAACGGGATCTTCACCACCGGGATGCCGGTATTCTTGCTTAGCCATTCGGAGGGGCGCGCGTCCTGGTACGCCGAATACAGCACCATGCGTGCAGGTGCCGCCTTCAACGTGGAAAGCACTCCTTGCAGATGTGACGCCGTGGGCTCAACCCCTGGCTTGGGCTCCAGCACGGCGACTTCCTTCAGGCCCAGCCAGTCGTACAGATACACAAAGGCCTTGTGCTGAGAGACCACGGCGACGCCCTTGAGCGGCGCAGCACGCGTTGACCAGCGCACCATCGCCTGCTGCCAGCGCTGGCTGAAATCGACCTGTGCTTTCGCATACTGACTCGCATTCGTCGCGTCGACCTGCTGCAACCGGGCGGCGAGTGCAACCGCCACCTGGGCGATATTGCGCGGGTCCGTCTGGATATGCGGATTGCCGGCGGCGTGGACGTCCCCTTGTGAGCGGTCCAGCTGGGTTGGTATTTCGAGCTTGCGGACGTAGTCAGCAGCAGCGAAGTTGCCCGGTTGACCGGGTTGCACCTTGGCATTACCCGACTGCTGCAACAGGATGGGAAGCCAGCCAATCTCCAGTTCGGCGCCTGTACATACGACAAGGTCCGCGTTACGCGCCCGGGCGATCAGACTGGGCTTTGCCTGTATCTGATGCGGATCTTGCAACGCGCTGGTGGCCACCGACACTTCGACCAGGCTGCCGCCCAGTTCCTGGGCCAGTGCACCCCATTCGGGCTCGCAGGCAAACACGCGCAACACGGCCTGCGCGGGAGCAGCAAGCAGCAACATTGGCGCAGCAAGGAGTGCAAGAAGGGTATTTCGATTCATGATGGGATGGTCCTGGTGATGAGGGGTTTCAGTAGCCGTGCGCACCGTGCGCGCCCAGGCTCATTTGGTACTGGATGAATATTTGGTTGTCAGCGCGGCCTTCGCGTGAGCGGTCCTGTGCAAACTGCAGGCGCACGCGGGAGAACTCGCTCGGGTTATAGTCAAGCATCAAGGAGTTCTTGCGCGGCTGATAACCATTGCCGGTCAACGACAAGGCATTGATGCCGTAGTCCGGCGTGCCCGGATCCAATCGCTCGGTGCGCAATCCGACGCGCCAGTTCGGCATGAACTGGTAGACGCCTTGCACGTACCAGCCGGACTGGACGGCGAGGTACGTGCCCACACTGTTGGCGTTGCCCACGTCGTACACGAGACTTCCATTGCGCGTGCTACGCAGGTACTCGCCTTGCAGCGTGAAGTTGGTGTGCGTGGCATTGCCATTGGGAGCCCATTTCCAGATCCCATCAAGGACCCAGACCCGGGTGCTGCCACAGAACGCGTTGTTGACGAGGGCACCAGCAGAATTGGTTGCCGCCAGCGCCTGGTCGGTGGCTTTCGCGTTGAGCACTGACAGACCGGCGCGCCAGTTGTGACTTTCGCCAATATCACCCCCCGTGTGCGCGCTGAGTGCCGTCATGCCTGCACCATTGCGCCCCGTGTCGCTGCCAGGAAAGCTCCGTCCACGGCCGAGCTCGGCTGTGATTTCAATGTAATGGTCGGTGGGAGCCAGCCAACTCAGTTGCACCCCATCGTCACCATATTGCGTGCCGAGCAGGGCTTGGTAGGCGAGCGGGTTGTCGGTGAAATCCCAGGTGTGAGCGTGTTTCTGATTGAGGTACCCAATGGCCGAGAAGAAGCGTCCCGCCTTCAGGGACACGCCATTGCCAAGGGACGTAGTTTGAATGTACGCCTCCTCGACCGAGACGGTATTGTCCCCATGAAGTGAGATATTCGCCGCGCCGCGCAGCCACGGATCGATGCTTGCCGAAAATCCGAGTTCCGATTCGGCAAGGCTGAAGCCCCGCGTGCCGGGTCCGGCCTCGGCGCCCACCGGCAGCTGAAAGCCGGTGATCGCATAGTTC
This sequence comes from Rubrivivax sp., assembly GCA_031379155.1. Taxonomy (GTDB): domain Bacteria; phylum Pseudomonadota; class Gammaproteobacteria; order Burkholderiales; family Burkholderiaceae_C; genus Rubrivivax. The sequence goes on along the minus strand of JANNEX010000379.1, from coordinate 320 downwards.
ACCGGGTCCAGTGATGTGCGGGTGTAGATGCCGGACAGGATCAGCGACATCGACGGATTGAAGGAGTTCGCCCCGCCACCAGATGGCGCGAGTGCTGCCGCAGCCACTGACGCGGTGGATTGTGCGGCGACACCGTCCTGCTTGAGGGGTTGGGCACTTGCTCCCTCGGCCGCCTTCAACCGTTGCTCTAGGGCTTGAAGCCGGGCTTCGTAGGATGCGCGCATCGCCTCGATCTCCTGTCGAAGCGCGCTGATGTCGGAAGGGGTGTCGGCCATGGCGCTCAATGTGTCGCTCACGCGCAACGACGAGCTGCGCAAGAA
>JANNEX010000373.1:0-1873 GCA_031379155.1 Rubrivivax sp. | reverse complement strand
GCGACGCTGACACGCGAAGAGCTGCTGACGCTGCCGACAGAGCAAATCCTGCACCGCCTGTTCTGGGAAGAGACGGTGCGCGTCTTTGAGCCTTCACGCCCGCGCTTTGCCTGCACCTGTTCAGACCAGCGGGTGCGCAACATGCTGCGTGGTCTGGGCCGCGAAGAAAGCGAAAGCCTGATCGCCGAGCGTGGCCAGGTTGAAGTGGGCTGTGAGTTCTGCGGCTTGCAGTACCGCTTTGACGCCGTGGACGTGGGTGAGATGTTCACGCCGGGGCGCGACCAGCCGCCGGTCAAGGCTGGCGTGCAGTAGTTTTTGCAGCAGACCCGTCGGATTGCGCAGCGTTTTGCAGGCTGCGCAGCGCGCGTTCTTGATCGGGCAGGCAGCACTCGCAAGACCAAGCGGTGGACTTGCGTGGCGCAGCGCCCAGGCCAGTCAACAGACCCGCTGGCTTGTGGCGTGCCCGGCCCAGCAGGGGCTGCACAGCAGCCATGGCGTGCTGCACGCGCGCGTCGCCCACGCCACTGACCACCGCGTAGGCGATGCCCCCTTGCGGCATCAAAGCGCGCAAGGCGTTATCCACCGGCTCACGCACCTGCGGCCCATCACGTTGCAAACCGTCGCTGACCCAGGGCAGGTCCAAGGCCGTCAGCAGCGTGACCGATGCCGTGCGAGCGTGCAGTTGCAGCGCACGTTCGTTCAATGAGTGGTCGCCAAACACCAAGCCGCTGTAGACGGCAGTCATCAGCGCCGTGGTGTCGCAGACCACGATGTCGTGCCTGGCAGCAGCGGCCTGGATGTGCTCGTGCTGCGTGCGCAAAATGCTGGCCTGCTCATGCGCCAGCGGCGTGCGCAGCGCGTGTTCGCACCAGCTGCGCAGCCACTCGGGCACCCAGGCCACACGCTGACCTGTCTGCGCCGCCAGGTGCTGCGCCAGCGCGGCGGCCAGCGTGCTCTTGCCGGTGCTCTCGGCGCCGACGATGGCGATGCACAGCGCTTCAGCCACCGGCTGACGCCTTGGCGCGCCAGGCGCGCCAGCCCACCACCGACAGCGCTGCAAAAAGGGCATACAACACAACAGTTAGCCACAGCCCTTTGTAGGCAAACAGCGCCACACTGACGACGTTAACGGCCAGCCACACAGCCCAGTTTTCAACAAACTTGCGCCCCAGCAGCACCTGGCCGGTGATGCTGGCCGCCGTGGGCAGGGCGTCCAGCCAGGGCACATCGCTGTCTGTCGTGCGCATCAACAAAACAGCCAGTGCGGGCCAGGCCAGCAGCGTGGCGGCAGCGGCCAACGCGCCTTGCCTAACGCTCAAGTGGTGAACCTTGAGTGCTTGGCCCGAAGCCACGCGCCCGCGCAGCCATTGCCACCAGCCCCACAGCGCCAGCGCGACGAACACAAACTGCAAGCCGGCTTCGCCATACAGCTTGCTATCGGCAAACAGCAGCGCGTAGAGCAGTGAGCTGATGATGGCCAGGGGCCAGCCCAGCACGTTGACACGAAGATTGGCCCACACCATGGCCAGCGACAGCACAAAGGCCAGCACCTCCACGGCGGTGACGGGGCTGTCCCACAGCGTGAACAGCGGCGCCAGCGCAGGGCGCGCGGCTTGCAAAACGGCGTCGATCACTGATGACAGGTCACTGCTGGCGAATCACTGCTGGCGGGTCACGGTTTCTTGGCCGCGCTGACCTGCACCAGTATCTCGTCAGGCCGCAGCATGCCCAGTTCGGCGCGCGCTTTTTCTTCCACCATCTCCAGGCCTTCTTTGAGGTCACTGACCTCGGCGGCTACGCGCGCATTGCGCTCGCGCGCCAGCGTGTTGGCCTGGGCCTGAATGGCCAGTTGTTTTTCCAGGCCCCACACATA
>JANNEX010000360.1:0-17777 GCA_031379155.1 Rubrivivax sp. | reverse complement strand
TGCTGCAAGCGCGGCGGAATGGGCATGTGCCGTGTCTGGCGCCACAGCGGCGCATCGTGGCGTTCGGTGGCCTTGTAGTGCAGGATGATGAAGTCGCGGATGCGCTCGACTTCGTCTTGCGTTAGCGCGTTGTATTCGGCGATGTCGGCGACATCGAAGCTGGCGTGCGGGAACAAGCCGATGAGGCGGCTGATGCCTTGCTGGATGAGGTGGATGCTGGTCGACTCTATGGGCTCCAGAAAACCCGCCGACAGGCCAATGGCCACGACGTTTTTGTCCCATACCGTGCGCCGCCGGCCGACCTTGAAGCTGATGTGGCGCGGCGCGGCCAGCGCTTGGCCATCCAGGTGGCCCATGAGCAGGGCCGTGGCTTCGTCGTCACTCATCAGGGCGCTGCAATAGACCAGGCCGTTGCCCGTGCGGTGCTGCAGCGGAATGCGCCACTGCCAGCCCGCGCTGCGCGCCGTGCTGCGGGTGTAAGGCGCCAATGGCCCCGCAGATTCGCAGGGCACGGCCACGGCGCGGTCGCAGGGCAGCCAGTGCGACCAATCTTCAAAACCGGCATGCATGGTCTGCTCGATGAGCAGGCGACGCAGGCCCGAGCAGTCGACGAACAGATCACCTTCGATGCGCTCACCACTGTGCAACTCCACGGACTCGATGAAGCCGTCGCCCCGCGGTGAGCCGCGCAGTTCGGGCTGGGCGCGCTGGCACTTGCATCGCTCGGGCGCGGCGGTGTTGATCTGGAACTTTGCGATGTCAGGTGCGCTGCCCTACAAATGCATCTTCAGCCAGTATTGGTAGAAGGGCACCAACGCCAGTTCGGGGCCGATGGCGCCGAAGCCGTGGATGTAGCGGTCACCCGGGCCGGCTCAGTCGACAAACTGGATGCCCAACTTGAAGCTGCCCTGGGTCTGGCGCACGAACTCGTCTTCGTCAATTTCCAGCGCGGCGTTGAAATTGCGGATGTTGGGAATGGTGGCTTCGCCCACACCGATGGTGCCGATGTCGTCTGACTCGACCACCCTGATGTGGGTCTGCGCAGCCAACACTTTGCACAGCGCGGCTGCTGTCATCCAGCCTGCGGTGCCGCCACCGACGATGACCACACGACGCACGGGTGTGGGTGCCATACCGGGAACTTGTGCCATGCGCAATCATGCCGTCCGCCAAGCCCGCCCCGGCTTGAGGGAAAATCCGGCCATGGAAACCCCTGGCAACCTCTTCTGCGTGGCCGCGCCCAGCGGCGCCGGCAAATCCAGCCTGGTCAATGCCCTGCTGGAGTTGGATTCGCGATTGGCCGTGTCGGTGTCACACACCACGCGAGCGCCGCGCGGCCAGGAGGTGGACGGGCGCGAATACTGTTTCATCGACGAGCCAGCCTTCCGCGACAAGATCGCCCACGGCGACTTTTTTGAGTGGGCCCAGGTGCACGGCAACCTCTACGGCACCAGCCGCGTGGCGCTGCAAGACCGGCTGGCGCGTGGCGAAGACGTGGTGCTGGAAATTGACTGGCAAGGCGCTTTGCAGATCAAGCAGCTGTTTGCGCACGCGGTGCTGATCTTCATCCTGCCGCCCAGTTGGGACGAACTGGCGCAGCGCCTGAACCGGCGTGGCGAAGACCCGCCGGAGGTCATTGCCCAGCGCCTGGCCAATGCCCGCACCGAAGTGGCGCAGGCCCAGCACTTCGACTTTGTTATCATCAACAGCTTGTTCGAGACGGCGCTTTTCGACCTGAAGACGGTCGTTCACTCGCAGCGCCTGAAGTACGCCGCCCAGATGCGCAACCGCTCCCAGGTTTTTGCCGCTCTCGGTCTGGTCTGAAACCGCACTCCCTGAAAGCTCATCTATGGCCCGCATCACCGTCGAAGACTGCCTGGAAAAAATCCCCAACCGCTTTCAGTTGGTGCTGGCCGCCACCTACCGTGCGCGCATGCTCAGCCAGGGCCACGCGCCCAAGATCGAAACCAAGAACAAGCCCGGCGTGACCGCGCTGCGCGAAATTGCCGCCGGTGAAGTGGGCCTGGAAATGCTGCGCAAGGTGCAGGTCTAGAACCCGCCGACCGTTCAAAAAGTCGTCCCAACGGGCGCCGCGTCTGCCAGACGCGGCGCCCTTTGCTTTTGGCACCAGCCAAGGCCAATCCCGCGCAGATAAGTGCGCCGAAAAAATCAAGCTAAATTCGGGCCATGGGACTGCGATCTTTGGCCGCCGAACTCTTGCCCGCCGCGCTGCAAGGGCTGCAACGCGCGCCGCTGGTGCAGATGGACCCGGCCCAGGTGTCGGAAGCCTCAAGTTTTGCGGCCTTGACGGGCAAACTGAGCTACCTGTCCAAGGCGGACCTGAAACAGGTGCGCGAGGCCTACAAGTTTGCCGACGAAGCCCACCTGGGCCAGTTCCGCACCAGTGGCCAGCCCTACATCACACACCCGCTGGCGGTGGCCGGCCTGTGTGCCGACTGGAAGCTCGACGCCCAAGCCATCATGGCCGCGCTGATGCACGACACGATTGAAGACCAGGGTGTCACCAAGACCGAATTGATCGAAAAGTTCGGCGCGCCCACGGCCGACTTGGTGGACGGGCTGACCAAGCTGGACCGCCTGCACTTCAACACGCGCGAAGAAAGCCAAGCCGAGAGTTTTCGCAAGATGCTGCTGGCCATGGCGCGCGACGTGCGTGTCATCCTCATCAAGCTGGCCGACCGCTTGCACAACATGCGCACCATGCAGGCCATGGCGGCCGACAAGCGCCAGCGCATCGCGCGCGAAACACTCGACATCTACGCGCCCATCGCGCACCGTCTGGGTTTGAACCAGATGTACCGCGAGCTGCAAGAGCTGTGCTTCGAGCTGCTCTACCCCTGGCGCCACGCGGCGCTGGCCAAGGCCGTGAAACGCGCGCGGGGAAATAGGCGCGACATCGTCCTGCGGGTGCAAAAGGAAGTCGAAAAATCCTTCGCGTCGCACAAGCTCAAGGTCAGTGTCAGCGGGCGCGAAAAGACCGTCTACGCCATCTACCGCAAGATGCGCGAAAAGCACGCCGGCTTTGCGCAGGTCAGCGACATCTTTGGCTTTCGCATCGTCGTGCCCACTCAGATTGACTGTTATGTCGCGCTGGGCGTGCTGCACCAGTTGTACAAGCCGGTGCCGGGGCGCTTCAAAGACTACATCGCCATCCCCAAGGCCAACGGCTACCAAAGCTTGCACACCACCTTGGTCAGCCCGCTGGGCACGTCCGTTGAATTTCAAATGCGCACCGAAGCGATGCACGCCGTGGCCGAAGCCGGCGTGGCTGCGCACTGGCTGTACAAGGTGGGCGACAAGGACGCCAAAACCGGCAAGGGCGGCGCGCCCGACGCGCAGCGTCTGTCCACGCTGTGGCTGCAAAGCCTGCTTGACATCCAGGACGACACACGCGACGCGGCCGAATTCCTGGAGCACGTGAAGATCGACCTCTACCCCGACGCGGTGTATGTCTTCACGCCACGCAGCAAGATCCTGGCCCTGCCGCGTGGCGCCACTGCGGTGGACTTTGCCTACGCCATCCACTCCGACGTGGGCGACCACACGGTGGCCGTGCGCATCAATGGCGAAGCCACCGCGCTGCGTGCTGAACTGAAAAGCGGCGATGTGGTCGAGATCATCACCGCCCCTGGCGCGCGCCCCAACCCGGCCTGGCTGAGCGTGGTGCGCACGGGGCGCGCGCGCAGCAAGATCCGCCATTACCTGAAGAACATGGAGGCCGAAGAGTCGCGCGCGCTGGGCGAAAAAATGCTGCTGCAAGCACTGCGCGCCGAAGGCCTGCAAGCACCTTCGGCCGACCCCACCGACGCCGAAGCCACCGCCCTGTGGCAACAGATCACACGCTGGAGCGGCAACCGCAACCGCAGTGAACTGCTGATCGACATCGGCCTGGGCCGCAAGATCGCCGTCATCGTGGCCAAGCGCCTGGCGCAATTGCTGCAGGAACACGGCACCAAGCCCGACGCAGTGACGCTGAGCCTGGGCCGCTACGGCCAGGACGATGCCCTGCCCTCGCAGGGTGTGGTGTTTGTCGATGGCAGCGACGGCAACTCGATCCAGCTGGCCACCTGCTGCCGCCCCATCCCTGGCGACCCCATCGTGGGCTACCTGGGGCGCGGCGAGGGCCTCTTGGTGCACACCGGCGATTGCCCCACCGGCAAGCGCTTGTTCGAGCGTGACAGCGAGCGCTGGATGCACGTGGAATGGGCCGAAGACCTGACGCGGTCCTTTGACACCAGCCTGTACGTGATGGTCAACAACGGCAAAGGCGTGCTGGCCCAGGTGGCGTCTGCCGTGAGCAGCGCCGAAGCCGACATCGTGCACCTGGACATGGACCCCGAGCCCAGCGAAGAGACGATAGAGTTGCGACTGCAAGTCAGCGTGCGCGACCGCGTGCACTTTGCCGATGTGCTGCGCACGCTGCGCCGCTCGCCGGTGGTCAACAAGGTCTCTCGCTACCGCTTCGCTTGAGCGTTAGGCTGGAGGCGCGGTGGGCGCGGTGGGCGCGGGATAGTGCACGGCCAAGACCTCCAGCTTCTCCAATCCGCCTGGTGTCATCAACTGCACTTCGTCGCCTTCGCGGGCCTTGATCAAGGCGCGCGCGATGGGTGAGACCCAGCTCACGTCACCAGCCAGGCTGTCCGCTTCGTCAACACCCTTGATGGTGACCGTGCGCTCTACACCGGCACTGGTGGCATAGGTCACGGTGGCGCCAAAAAACACCTGGTCGCTGCCGTGGTGCACGCTGGGGTCGGCGACCTCGGCGATATCCAGCCGCTTGACCAGGAAGCGGATGCGGCGGTCTATCTCACGCAGGCGTTTTTTGCCGTAGAGGTAGTCGCCGTTTTCTGAGCGGTCGCCGTTTTTGGCCGCCCAGGACACCGTCTCGACGACCTTGGGGCGGTCTTCGTCGAGCAGGTAGACCAGCTCAGTCCGCAGGCGCTGGTAGCCCTGGGGCGTGAGGTAGTTGCGCACGCCAGCAGGCAGCGGGGGTGGGCCGGGGGCGCCGTCTACGTCGTCGTCCTGTCCGCCCTCACCGCCATCCACTTCTTTGGTGAAGGCCTTGTTCATTGCAGCATCAGCGCAGCGTCATTGCAGCATCAGCGCACGGTCTGAAAACTCATGATGGCCGCGCCGTATTCGTCGGCGCAGCCGCTGCCCGCCGCGCACTTGGGCACGCCGGCCAGCACCGAGTTGCTGCCTTTGTGGGCGGCCGCCAGCTTCAGGCCTTCGTCTCCCGTGGGCAAGGTCAGGATAGGCCCATCGGGTTTGGGCTTCATGGCGCCAAAACTGCGCGGCAATGCCGAGACGATGACCAGCATCTTGGACGCGCCCAGCGGTTCGCCCACCGGCAGCGTGAAGCGGTCGTTGCTGGGGAAGCTGTAGGTCTGGCCCTGCTTGACACGCACCGAGGGCGACAGGCTGTTGGGCACCAGCAAAGCCAGCGTGCCGTCGGGGCTGGTGGCCAGCAGGTAGAGGTAGCCATCACGCTCGGCGTTGACCTTGAACTTGACCTCGTCTTTGCGGCCAATGCTCAGCTCGGTTTTGATGGCTTCGGCGCGCACAGCAAAGCCGGCGCTCTGGGCCTGCTGCACACGTTCGAATTCGCGTTCGGGCTCGAAGCGGGTGGGTGCGGCGGGCACCACGGCTGCGGGGGGTGGCGCTGGTGCAGGCGTGGTCACCGCAGCCGGGGACGGGCTGGGCGCGGGCGCCTGCGCGACCGTGGGCGCAGTCGCCACCACGGGTTCAGGCGCCGGCTTGGGTGTGGCCATCAAACGCCAGGCGCCAAATCCCAGGCCAGCCAAGGCGAGCACGCCCACACCAATGCCCACCATGGCGCCGCTGCCGCGCTTGCTTTTTGCCGGCTCGTGGGCCGCAGCGGCGGCAGTCGGTGGCGTGGCCAGCGGCGGCGCGCTGATGGTGGCCGCGCGCGTGGGCGGCGGCATGATGGCCGTGGCCTGACTGCCCATCAACTGGGTCACCGCGCCGGGCCCGGCTTGCAACGTGGGCTGCGCCAGCGTCATCTGCGTCACGCTGGAGATGTAGCCTTCCAGGCCGAGCTCTTCACGCAACTGGCCAATGGTGGCGGTGCGCTGCTCTGGCCGCACCGCCAGCGCGCGGTCCACCGCAGCCAAAAAGCCTTCGCTGTAGCGGCCGGCGGCGGCATTCACCAGCGGGTTGTAGGTGTCGTTGAGCAAACGCCCCACTGAGGGCGGCGGCGTGCGGCCGGTGATGGCGTTGTGGATGACCGCCGCCAGCGCATACACGTCGGTCCACGGGCCCTGCTTCATGCCCGGGATCTCGGCGTACTGCTCGACCGGCGCGTAGCCGGGTTTAAGGATGACTGTGAGCGCCTGCGTCATGTCGCCAATGACGCGCCGCGCGGCGCCAAAGTCCAGCAGCAGCCAGCGGCCATTGGGCAACTGCATGACGTTGTCGGGCGCAATGTCGCGGTGATAACACTGCTCGCCGTGGATGGCCATCAGCGCTTCGGTCAGCGGCGCCAGCACCGAACGCAGCCAGGCTTCGTCGGGCGCTTGCGGCATGCTGCGCAAGATGTCGCGCAGCGTCTTGCCTTCGAGGAAAGGCATGACCATGTAGGCGGTGCCATTGGCTTCCCAGAAGCGGTAGACCTTGACCAGCGCGGGGTGGTCAAAACTGGCCAGCAAGCGCGCTTCGTTGATGAAGCTTTTGCGCCCGGCCTCAAAGGTCTCGCGGTAACGGTCGCTCTTGACCTGCACCTGGCTTTCACCGGTGCGTGCGGCCAACGAAGACGGCATGTATTCCTTGAGCGCCACGCGGCGCTGTAGCGAGTGGTCGTGCGCCAGGTAGACGATGCCAAAGCCACCTTCGCCCACCAGCTTCAACAGCTCGAATTCGGCCAGCCGGGTGCCTATGGGCAGGCCGTTGCCCATGTCGTGCGCTGCGGATGCGGCAGGCGCAGGCGGTGGCGGTGGCGGCCCCGGCGCAAACATCTGCGTCTTGTCAAAGACCGCCGTGCGCTCGCCTGAGCCAGGCGGCTGGATCAGGGTGCGATCACTCTCGGGCTCATCGGGGGTCATGTCCGGACTGCGCAGTGCTGTGTTGGCCGCATTGTCGCAGCCGCCAGCGCTGCGCATGCGTGGGTTGGCCCTAGGGCCAAACTCAGACCGGCAATCAGACCGGCACTCCGGACGGCACTCAGGGCAACCGGTGCAAGTCGGCCAACAGTTTGGCGCGCACGGCCTCAGGCGCGGCTTCGGCCAGCAGCGAATAGAAGGCCTCGCGCTGGCGCGTGCGTTCTGCCGAGCGCTTGACCACCACGCGCGCAATCGGGCCCAGATGCACGGCCAGCAGCTTCAGGGCCTGGTCCATCAGCACTTCATTGACGGGGGAAGCGGCACCGACAAAAGTGCCGCCCATGGTGCCCACATGGGTGGACGAGCCCGAGCGGCCCCCACTGCTGCCGCTGCCGCCAGTGATGCCAGTGCCCGTTCTGCTGCCAGCGCCAGTGCTGCCACCGGTGGCGGCACCCGTGCCGAGGCTGCCCGTGCGTGGGCCCTGGCCCAGGAAGGCTTCACGCGCGGCCGAACTGGTGATCTGCTCGGCCAAACGGGCTTGCAACGTGGGCAGGTCACGGCATTCCTTGGCCGCGCGGCGCACCATCACGGCCGCCAGCGGGCCGACATGGCGCGCCAATGAGGCTTCCATCTGCGCCAGCACGGCGGGGTCCCAAAAGGTCAGCGGTGCATTGTCGGTCAGCGGTGCGCTGACGATGCGCTCGGTCGGTGCGTAGTCCGACGGCATGGGCAGCGCAAACACGGCTTCTTGCGACACCGTGGCCGGCACCGCCTGGCCCAGCGCCGCGACCAGTGCCTCGCGAAAGGCGCTGGCGTTGGCATAACGTTCACGCGGATCCTTGGCCAGCGCCTTGGCCACCACGCCATCAAAGCGGTTGCCATGCGGCGCGCCTTCGTGGGTGGACGGTGGCACCGGCACTTCGTTGACCACCTTGTACATCAGCGCTTCGTGCGGGCCGATGAAAGGCGCGCGCCCGGCCAGCAACTGGTACAGCACGACGCCGGCGCCGTACACGTCCACGCGGTGGTCAATGGGGCGCCCCATGAACTGCTCAGGCGCCATGTACATGGGCGTGCCCAGCACGCTGTTGGCCATGGTCAGGCCGGTGGTGTCGGTGCGCGCAATGCCGAAGTCGGCAATCTTGATGCGCCCGCTCTTGGTCATGATGACGTTGGACGGCTTCACGTCGCGGTGCCACACACCGTGCTCGTGCGCGTGGGCCAGTGCGTCGAGCAACTGCGCCGCCAGGCTGGCCACGTCGGACTCGGTGAAGCGCACCTTTTGCACCAGATAGCGCGACAGCGTATGGCCTTCGACGAATTCCATCGCGATGTAGGCCACACGCCCGTCATCGCCAAAGTCGTAAACACCCACGATGCCGGGGTGCAGCAAGCGCCCTGCCGCCTGCGCTTCATTGCGAAAACGCGCCGCGCTCTGGCTGGCCGCTTCAGGGCTGTCGCCGCCCTGTTTGCGGATGGTTTTGAGCGCCACCACACGGCGGATGTCGGGATCGAAACCGCGATAGACGACGCCCATGGCACCTTCACCGAGCACGCCAGTGATCTGGTATTTGCCTAGACGCTCTGGGTGGTTCACGGTGTGGGCTGAGTGTGGGCCAAAACAGTCGAATCAATTGTCCAGCATCTTCATGGCCTGCACGACGCTGGCGCGCATGCGCGAGAAGGAATCGGCCAAGGTGCCTATCTCGTCTTTGCTGCGCGACGCAAATTCAGGCGCGTTCAGGTCACCCTGGCTGACGCGGTCGGCCAGTGCCGACAGCTGAGTCACCGGGCGCACGACAAAGCGCCAGATCATCAGGTTGAGCACCAGGCCCACCACCAAAAACACGGCCACGAGTGAGCCCACAAAGAGACGGAAATTCTGCTCGGCACGTTCCAGCGGCAGCGTCATGGGCACCGACACCACCTGGGCGCCGATGACTTCATTGAGCTGCCAACCAAAGCCGTTGGCGGGGCCGTATTTGTCGACCATGGTCTTGGGCGCAGCCTCCACGCTGCTGTGGCATTGCAAGCAGGCCGGGTTGGTGATGCGCAGGGGGCGCGAGACGTAGAGCGAGCGTCCCGTGGGCGTCTCGCGCTGGCCCACCAGTTCTTTCAACTCGGTGTCGTTGCGAAAGGCGTTCACGATGTCCACCTCCCAGCCCTGCGCGCGGTCACGCGGGTTGGTGGGGTTGAGCGTGGCTTCTTTGTAGGCGTATTCGGGGTACTTCTTGTGCAGCGTGCTTTGCACTTCGGTGGCCGAATAGCTGGGTATGGCCTGCGGCAAAAACTCGTACTTCATCTGCGTTTCAAGCAGCTTGGTGATCTGGCCCGAGGTGTAGCCACGCACCGCCAGCGCTTGCTCCATCAGCAGGCGGCCAATGCCCACCACCTCTTGACGCGCCTGCTCTTGCAACAGGTTGCGGCTGATCCAGCCGCTGACGGCCACGCCCAGGGCCATGACCAGAATGAAGATGAGATTGAACTTGTACAGCAGCTTCATCGTGTGGGCTCCAGTGCGGTGGATGGGGTGGATGGCTGGGCTTTGCGCGCGGCAGACGCCGCTCTCAGGCTGTGTGGGGGGTGCAGCACCACATCCCATTCTGGATGCTGCGCTACCCGAGCGGCCACAGCGGCCCGAAAGTTGGGGTCGGTCAACAGCTCGGCAAAGCGCTGCGGAAAGTCTTGGCGCAGTGCGGCTTCGGCGCTGAGCCAGGGCTGCAAGGCCGCATAGTTCAAAGGCCCACGGGGTTTGAGCGTGGGCGGCGGGCCCTTGAACTGCGCCGCGCGCCGCGCCAGCGTGTCCCGAAAACTGCGTGGCATGCGCGCCAGCCAACCGGCAGGCGGGCGCGGCAAGACCTGCACGTTGCCGTCAGTGAACAGCACCGCAGCCTGGCCGGCCATGAGCTTGAGCGGCGCGCCGCTGCGCCGCGCGCTAAGCTGTTCGCCCCCGGCTTCAGAAAACAGCACCGCCGTGTTGTTGTCCACCTGACTGACGAGCACGCCCTTGAAGGCCGGCACCTCAATGCCCGCACAGAGCTGGCCTGATGTGGCCGCCTCTTGTGTTTGCTTGGCCCAGCCCTGCAGCAGGTAAAACAGCGGCATGCGTGCGCCAGCCGTGCCAGCCGTGCCCGCCAGGGCGGGGCGCAGCATGACGCGTGTGCCCGGGCCCAGGTCGAGCATGCTGCCGTCGGGCCATTCCAGACGCAGCAGCGAGGTGTTGGCATCGGTCTCGACCAAGCTGCCAGGCGCCAGGCGTGCGCCCGGTGCGGCCGCGAAGGCGCGCGCACCCACGACAACCGTGGCTTCACCGTCGAGCAAGGTCAGCAAGGCCGGCGCTTCGGCAGCTGCGGCAGCCGCAGGCCCGAGCAACGCACACGTCAGCGTGAGGCTGAGCAGCAGCCGAAACGGATGGGTCAAACAGGTGATGGGCATGACAAGATCTGGCGGGTCTGGCGCCCGAGTTCAGGGCCATAGTTTGCACGCAGCCGCGCGTTGCGCAATCGGCAAGAATGCCGTAGCTGATACGCCCACACCCTGCATCCGGATGCCACCAAACGACCTTAAAACCGCCCTGCATGGGCTGACCGTGTTTGAGCGGGGTTGGCTGTCATCCAACAACGTGCTGCTGCACGGCAACGACAACACCGCCGTGCTGGTCGACAGCGGCCATGTCGTGCACAGCGCGCAGACCCTGGCCCTGCTGCACGGCGCGCTGGGGGCAAGCCAGTTGGTGCACGTCGTCAACACCCACCTGCATTCTGACCACTGCGGCGGCAACGCCCGCGTGCAGGCCCAGTGGGGCTGCACCGTGGCCGTGCCGCCTGGGCACTTCGCGGCCGCGCGCGACTGGGACGAAGAAGCGCTGAGCTACCGCGCGTCAGGCCAGGTCTGCGAGCGTTTTGTGCCCGACCGCATGATCAGGCCGGGCGACACCCTGGCCGTGGGCCAGCGCCAGTGGCAGGCTTTGGCCGCACCCGGGCACGACCCGCACTCCATCATGCTGTTTGACGCCCAACATGGCGTGCTGATGAGTGCCGACGCGCTGTGGGAAAACGGTTTTGGCGTGGTCTTCCCCGAACTCGAAGGCGAACACGCCTTTGAGGCCGTGGGCGAGACGCTGGACCTGATTGAAGCGCTGGGCGCGCGCTGGGTCATCCCCGGCCACGGCGCGCCGTTTGACGACCTGGCCGGGGCCTTGCAAAGGGCACGTCGGCGCCTGGCCGGTTTTGTCGCGGACCCGCCACGCCACCGCAAGCACGGCATTCGCGTGCTCGTGAAGTACCACTTGATGGAAGTGCAGCGCCAACGCCAGACTGAGTTTGTGGATTGGTTTGCTGCTGTGCCGCTGTGCATGGCCATCTGGCAGGGGCTGGGACGGCCCGAAGCCAGCTTGCCTGCCTTTGCGCAGCGTGTGCTGGAAGAACTGGTGGGCTCTGGCGCACTGGCCCTGCAAGACGGCGTGGTGCTCAACGTTTGAGCGCAGCCCATGAAAAACGCCCCAAGGCCAGATGACCTTGGGGCGTTGATACCAATCAAAAAGTGGTGCGGCTGGCAGGAATCGAACCCACGACCCCTTGGTTCGTAGCCAAGTACTCTATCCAGCTGAGCTACAGCCGCACGTAGCCTTTCAGTATAGCACTCGAAGGTCTCGCTTCAGTCGATGGCCGCGGCTGATCGCTCGCAGTCCAGCGCACGCGCTTCGTCACCTTCTTGGCGCGCCAGCAAGGTCAACTGCCGCCACGCCGCGCGGCGTGTGCGCGCCGGCAAACCGGGTGCTGCGGCGGCCTGTTCCAGCAGGCGGCGGGCTTTGCCCCAAAGTTGGCGTTCGGCGTACACCATGCCCACGGCGGCCACCACGGCGGCTTCGTGGCCGAAGGCTTGTGATGCGCTTTCCAGGCGCGCCAACCAGTCGTTGCCGATGCCGCCGCGTGCGTCGATCAAAGCCAGGGCCACCAGCTCACGGTCTTCGCGTGGCAGCTCGGCCAGGCGGTCCCAAAACGGGCGCAGCCACTGGCGCGCGTCGTCGGCGGCGCCCAGTTGTGCTGCACGCTGCGCGGCACGGCAGGCCACGTGCGCGTCGCGCCTGTCGGCGACTTCAAACTGGCCCCAGACACGGCGCAGTTGTTGTGGGTCATGTGTGGCTTCCAGCGCGTCGCCAGCCAGGCTGCGCAGCAGGCTTTGCGCCACGACACTTGAAAACGCCTGGTGGTTGGCCAGCAGCCGCGCCGTGCGCAGCGCTTCCATGGGCAGGCGCGCCATGCGGCCGGCTTGCAGACGCAGGCGCAGCGCCTGCGTGCGCCGCGCCGCGCCGGGGGCCAGGGCGTCGAGCATCTCCAGGGCGCGCGGCGCGTCGCGGTCTTCCAGGGCCCATTCGGCAGCCAGCAAACGCGCGGCTTCGTCGGCGCCGCTACGCTCGGCCGTGAAGGCTTGCTTGAGGTGGCTGTCGCGGCGCGGGCGGTCTTGCAGCTTGTGCAGGCTGCCGGCGGCCAGCAAGCGTGCCAACTGGCGAAACTGGGCGTCAGCGGCCAAGGCCGGCGCGTCGCTTTGCAAGGTCAAGGCGCGCTGGGCAGCCTTGTGCGCGCGGCCGTAGCGGGCACCAAAATATTCAGCCTGGGCTTCGCGCAGCGCAGACTGCGCCGCACGTTCGCGCAAGAGCGCGCGCCACTGCCCGGCGCGGCGTGGCAGGCTAACGAGTGAATTAAGTGCCTGGACGGCTAGCATGAGCGCCGCACAGGCGCCCACCAGGCCAATCACAAACAGGTTGAGCGAAAAGTCGGTGCGCCAGCCGCCCCAATACAGCGACACCAGGCCGTCGTTGCTGCCCAGCGTGGTGGCAGCCACCACGGCCACCACAAACAACAGCACCAGCCAGATGACGCCGCGCATCGCTGTGATTGACCTGATGCGGCCTAGCGCCCGGCCGTGGCCGTGGCGATGGCCGCCAGCGTGGCATCGGGCCGCGGCACGCTGACCAGCCTGGCCTGTGTCATGACCTGGCGCACCAGTTCTTGCGCCGCCACCACGCGCCGCCCGCTGCGGTCAAAGTAGCGGTCGAGTGCCGCCAGCGCGTCACGCAGGTCTGACTGCGCCGTGTCGAACTGGCGCGACAGCAGTGCCAGGCGCGCATTCAGCAGCCGCAGCTTGAGGTTTTCACGCAGAAAAAAACTTTGCTCGGGCGCCACCAGCATGGCTTCGGGTTGATCGATGCGCGTCACGCGCACGAGGCCCTTGACCTCGCCCCACAGGTGGGCGGCCAAGCTGCCCCAGCGCTCGCCCAGGGACGCCGCCCAGCCCGCATCGGCCGCCGATGCCGATGCCGCTGGCGCAGGCGAAGGCGAAGGCGCGCTGCGCACAGCGCTGCGGCGTTCTGCGGTGGACAGCAGTGGCAATTCATCGACTTGGCGAATCACCTCATCCAGGCGAATGGTGAGCACGGTGATGTCGGTGACACCGGCTGCGCGCGTGCGTTCAAGGTCTTGCGCCACGGCGCGGCGCACACGCTCCAGGCGCGGCTGGTTGATGCGGGCCAGGCGTTCGTCAGACTGCTTGAGCGTCAGCACCAAGGGCTCGGCGCTGCCGGTGATGGCCGTTTGCTGCATGGCCACCCGAATGGCCGCGTCCAGGTCGGCCAACACGTTTTCGTCGCGCGAGCGCGCCAGCGACTGGATCAGCTCTTCTATCTGCGTGCGCTGCAGCGCCGTCTCGGCCACGCGCGCTTCCAGCAAAGCCAGTTTGGCTGCCACTTCACGGGCCGTCAGTTCGGCCTGGCGTGCCAGCGTGCGCGCTTCGGTGGCCTGTGTATCGCTTCCTTGCTGGCGCTTGACGAGTTCGCCCTCCAGCGTCTTGACGCGCTGCTGTGCCGTCCAGGCCAGCACCAGGGCCGCCGTGGCCAATGCCGCCAGCAGCGCTGCCCCGACAGCAAGCCAACGGCCGTGGGAGCGCGCGGCCAGCGCGGGCGGCAATGGCATAGCGGCCGCATCGATGGCCGGGGTTGCCATCGGGTTTGCGATGGGCATAGCTGAGGGTGCGGCGGGCTCGGTCACGGGGCGTCGATTCTAGGGTTGGCCCGCCCCGGCACGCTTGCGCAAGTGTTGCAACACGGCGGCCACCGTGGGCGGCGCGCAGTCGACGTGGCCAAACCCGGCCTCGCGCGCAGCCTGCACGATGCGTGGGTGCGAGCCCAGTGCCTGCGCATGGGCCCAGGCACTGCGCGGCGCAAAGCCTGCCAGCCGCGTCAAGTGTGCGACGGCCTGGCTGCTGCTGAACAGCCAAAGAAACGACGCGGTGTGCTCGCGCGCCTGCTCAAGCAAGCGCTGCGCGGCGGCGTCCAGCTGCGGCAGTACGCGCCGGTAAGCGGCAACGAAGCTCACCTGGGCGCCCGCGTCGCGCAACTGTTCAGCCAGCCAGTCGCGCCCGTCTTCACCGCGCACCACGCACACACGCCGGCCCTGCCAGGGCTGCGTGGCCAACTGCTGCCACAGCACTTCAGAGTCGAACAGCGCCGCGTCGGCAGGCGGCTCTTCGATCAGGGCCACGCCTTGCGCGCGCAGCGCAGCGCTGGTGCCGGGCCCGGTCGATGCCGCCGCCAAGGCCGGCGGCCACGCAACAGCAGCAGGTCGGGCCGCAAAAAACGCCTCCACGGCATTGGCGCTGACGAAGATCACCAGGCCTTGCGCCGGTAAGTCGAGCCAGGCTTGATGAACAGGCGCCAGGTCTTGCGCGGGCCGGATGTCGATGAGTGGCAAAGCCTGCGCTTGCACGCCCGCCGATGTCAGCGCCGCCACCCAGGTTTGAGCCTGCGCCGCAGGCCGGGTCACGATGACACGCATGCTCTGGCCCACGCCCGGGCGCTCAGGCGCTGGGCAGATAGGCCGCCGCGCCTGCGCTGCGCAGTTGCGCCACCGCCTGCGCGCCCAGGGCCAGAGCGCCGGCTTCGTCGACGACGGCGCCTTGCACCCGCGTGCGCAGCAAGGGCCGCGTGGGCTGGGCCGCGTCGCCCAAGGCGGCGTCCAGCCGCAACTGCCCACCCTGCCACACCGCATGCGCCGCCAGCGGCATGCTGCAACTGCCGCCCAAGCCGCGTGACACCGCACGTTCAGCAGCCACCACCAACTGCGTGGGCGCGTGCGCGGTTTGCGCCAGCAATTCGCACAGCGTGGTGTTGGACGCCAGCACCTCCAGGCCGAGCGCGCCCTGGCCTGCAGCGGGGGTCATCTGCGCGGGCTCAAAACGCTGGCGAATGCGCTGCTCCAGGCCCAAGCGCATGAGGCCTGCGGCGGCCAGCACGATGGCGTCAAAGCCGCCTTCGTCGAGCTTGCGCAAGCGCGTGTCCAGGTTGCCACGCAGGGGCTTGATCTGCACGTCAGGGCGCAGCGCCAGCAGTTGCACCACGCGGCGCAGGCTGCTGGTGCCCACGACGGCGCGCTGCGGCAATTCGGCCAGCGAAGCAAATCGGTTGGAGACAAACGCGTCGCGCGGGTCTTCACGCTGCCACACGGCCGCCAACACGAAGCCGGCAGGCAGCTCCATGGGCACGTCTTTGAGCGAATGCACGGCCAAGTGCGCAGCGCCGGTTTCCAGCGCGGTTTCCAACTCTTTGACAAAGAGGCCCTTGCCGCCCACCTTGGACAGCGCACGGTCCAGGATCTGGTCGCCCCGCGTCGTCATGCCCATCAATTCCACGCTCAGTCCAAATCGACTTTGCAGATGGGCGCGCACATGTTCAGCCTGCCACAGCGCAAGGCGGCTTTCCCGGGTGGCAATGACGGTAGGTGCAGGCATGTGCCGATGATAGCCAGCGGCGCGCGAGTTGCCGCCGCCCGGGCCCCGAACCAGGCACATCGGGCTCGACAAATCAGCTTCACATTGGTAACCTGGTTACATCATCTGGAGCCGCCATGCCAAGCACTGCCCAAGCGCACAAGACCACCGCTTCGCGCACCAAAACGAAGCCGCACCAAGCCCAAAGTGATGCAGCAGCCAAAAACAAGCCCCTCGTTGAAGACATTCGGTTACTGGGCCGCATCCTGGGCGATGTCATCCGCGAACAAGAAGGCGTGGCGGCTTTTGAGCTCATTGAGCGGGTGCGCAAACTCTCGGTGGCCTACCGCCTGAAGGCCGACGCCAGCGCGGGGCGTGTGCTGGACAGGCTGCTCAAGAACCTCTCGGCCGACCAGACGGTGAGCGTCATCCGCGCCTTCAGCTACTTCAGCCACCTGGCCAACATTGCCGAAGACCGCCACCACGTGCGCCGCCGCGCCGTGCACGAACGTGAAGGCCATCAACAAGAAGGCTCGCTGGCATTGACCTTCGAGCGCCTGCACCGCGCCGACCACCGCAGTGCCGACATTGCCCTGGTGCTGCAACACGCCTACATCTCGCCCGTGCTGACGGCCCACCCCACGGAAGTGCAGCGCAAGAGCATCCTGGACGCCGAACGGGCCATCGCCACCCTGGTGGGCGAACGTGATGAGCTGGCCACGCCCGAGCGCGCCGCTGACAACGAAGCGCTGATCCGCGCCCGTGTCACCCAGCTGTGGCAAACGCGCATGTTGCGCACCGCCAAGCTCACGGTGGCTGATGAGGTGGAAAACGCGCTCAGCTACTACAACAGCACTTTCTTGCGCGAGATTCCGCGCCTCTACCGCGAGATCGAACGTGCCCTGCCCGGCCACCCCGTGGCGAGCTTTTTGCGCATGGGCCACTGGATGGGCGGCGACCGTGACGGCAACCCCAACGTCAGCGCGGCCACGCTGCAACACGCACTGTCGCGCCAGTGCGAAGTGGTGCTGCGCTTTTACCTGACCGAGGTGCATGAACTGGGCGCCGAACTGTCCATCAGCGGCACCCTGGCGCCGGTGACGGCCGAGATGCTGGCCCTGGCCGACCGCTCACCCGACACCAACGCGCACCGCAGCGACGAGCCTTACCGCCGCGCCCTCATCGGCCTGTATTCGCGCCTGGCGGCGACGCTGCACTTGCTCACCGGCACCGAAGCGCTGCGCCACGCCGTGGCGCCGCAACAGCCCTATGCCGACGCCCCGGAATTTCTGCGTGACTTGCAGGTCATTGAACGTTCGCTGGTCTCGCACCACGCCGGCGCGCTGGTCGGCCCACGCCTGGCGCCGCTGATGCGCGCGGTACAGGTGTTTGGTTTTCACCTGGCCACCTTGGACCTGCGCCAAAGCTCTGACAAACACGAAGCCGTGGTGGTTGAGTTGCTGCGCACGGCGCGCGTCGAAGCCGATTACAGCGCGCTGGATGAAGCCGCGCGCCGTGTCTGCCTGCTGCGGCTGCTCAACGATGCCCGCCCGCTGCGCGTGCACGGTGCCGTCTACTCAGCGCTGGCACAAGATGAGCTGGCTATCTTCGAAGCCGCGCGCGCCGCGCTGCAAAGCTTCGGTCGCGAGGCCATTCGCCACTGCATCATCAGCCACACCGAAGAGGTCAGCGACCTGCTGGAAGTGCTGCTGCTGCAAAAAGAAACCGGCCTGCTAACGGGCGTATTGAGCGGCCCCCTGGACGGCGCCAATGCGACAAACACCCGCGCTGCGTTGATCACGGTGCCGCTGTTCGAGACCATTGCCGACCTGCGCCGCAGCGAACCCATCATGCGTGAGTACTACACCTTGCCTGGCGTGCGTGAACTGGTGCTGGCCAGCGGCGGCGAACAAGACGTCATGCTGGGCTACAGCG
>JANNEX010000345.1:0-1799 GCA_031379155.1 Rubrivivax sp. | reverse complement strand
GTGCTGTGCTACCACCGCTTCGCGGCGGGCGCTGCAGGTGCGCTGTCGGGCAGCAGCAAGATGCTCATGCCCGCCGCTCAGTTTGAGGCCCAGCTGGAATGGCTGGCACGCGAAGGCTTCCGCGTTTTGCGCCTGAGCGAGTTGCAAGCCTTCTTGCAAGGTCAGCAAGTGCTGCCACCACATTCGGTCGTTATCACGGTCGACGATGGCTGGGAGAGTTTTTACCGCCACGCCTTCCCGCTACTGCAAAAACACCGCGTGCCAGCCACGCTGTTTGTGACCACCGACTTGATCGGCAGCCGCGAAGGCCTGAGCTGGGCGCAGCTGCGAGAGATGGCGCAGTCGGGCCTGGTCGACATTCAGGCGCACACCAAAAGCCACCGTCACCTCAGCGACCGTCTGCCCGGCGAAAGCGACACCGCCTGGCAGCGTAACCTGGCCACTGAGCTGCGCCAGCCGCGCCAATTGCTGGAACGCCAGTTGGCCGACGTGGGCGTCAAGGTGCAGCACCTGGCCTACCCTTTTGGCGATGTCAATGAGGCCGTGCTGGCCGCCTTGGCCAACGAGGCGTACACGCTGGCCTTTACCGTGCGCGCCGGTGGCAATGCCTTTTACGCCGCGCCGCACTTGCTGCGTCGCACGATGATCTTTGGCGACCACACGCTGGCTGACTTTGCTCAGCGCGTGCAAGTGCGGCGCGACCTGAGCCAGCCATGAAGTGCAGGCCAGCCGCTGCGGCGCCTTCGATGTGGCTGGCCTGCGGCTGCGTGGCTGGCTTGGTGGCCTGCAGCACAACGCCGCGCATTCAAGCCGTGGAGCCTGCGGGTGGTGTGCCCGCCGCCAGCACGGCCTTCAGCGCTAACGAAGAAGCCACCCTGGCGGCCTGGCTGTTGCAACAGCGCCAGCGTGCGCAGCAGGCCCAGGCCGCAGGCCAACACCCGGCGGCGCTGCAGGCCTGGGCCGCAGTGCTGGCCCTTGCGCCAGAAGACGGCCCTGCACAGGCCGGCCTTGCACAAGCGCGCGCGGCCACCCAGCAGGCGGCGCAGCAGCATGCACAGCGCGCGGAGCAAGCGCGTGCCCGCGGCGAGCTTGAAGCCGCTATGCGTGCGCATCTCGAGGCGCTGGCCCTCGACCCCGGGCTGCACACGTCGGCGCAAGCCCTGCGCGAGCTTGAAAACCAACGCGCACGGCGGCTGTCGCCGACCCACTTTGCGCGTGCACCCCTGGCCGCCGCCAGTCCCGCAATCGCAGCCGCAATCGCAGCCGCACTCGCACCCCCGCGCGACATCGCAGCAGCAGCGGCGCTGGATGAGGCCGACCTGCTGCAAGCCCATGGCGAGCCCGAAGCCGCGTTGCAGTTGCTTGAGCCCATGGCGCGCGAGCCGCGCGCCGATGGCACGCTTAAACAACGGGTGTGTGAGCTGTTGCTGCGCCCTGGCCAAGCCGTGACGCTGGAGCGTGTGCGGCGCTGCCTGCGCCTGCTGTCCAAATACGCCCCCGCCCTGCAAGCCGAACAGGCGCTGCGCGGCGCGGCGCGCTGATCGGTTTGCCCATCAGTCCTGCACTTTGGCCGTTAGCTGGGCCGCCTGGCCTGGCTCAGCAGTCGAGCTTGCTGCCTTGTTTGCGCAAACGCTCGATGAGGTCCAGGGCCCTTTGTCGCTCCGTGCGCGCGCTGCCGTGCGCAGGGTCAATCTCCAGCACCTTGTCGTAGGCGCGCACGGCATTGCACAGGTCTTGCCGCGCGGCCAGCGTGCGGCCTTCGCGCATCAGGGCTGTGATGCGCTCGGTGCCGGGTGAAG
>JANNEX010000311.1:0-15095 GCA_031379155.1 Rubrivivax sp. | reverse complement strand
ACTGGTGTTGCCCGACAGCACCAGGAACTGCTTGGGAAAGCCGCTGCGCGACAGCGGCCACAAGCGCGTGCCAGAGCCACCGGCCATCACCACCGGCCAGACTTGTGTGGTCAAGCTCATGCTTCAAATCCTTGTGGGTTCATCGATTGCCAGCGCCAGCTGTCCTGGCACATGCGCTGAAGGTCGTGCTGCGCGCGCCAGCCCAGCAGTTGCTGCGCCTGGCTGGCGTCGGCATAACAGGCGGCCACGTCGCCAGGGCGGCGGGGCATGATTTGGTAGGGCACAGGCCGGCCGCTGGCTGCGGCGTAGGCGGCCACCACGTCGAGCACGCTGTAGCCACGCCCGGTGCCCAGGTTGACGGTGAAAGAGCCGGGTCTGTCCAGCAGCCGCTGCAAGGCCGCCACATGGCCCTGGGCCAGATCGCTGACGTGGATGTAGTCGCGCACGCCGGTGCCGTCGGGCGTGTCGTAGTCATTGCCGTAGACCGACAAGTGCGGCCGCCGGCCCACCGCCACCTGGCTGACATAGGGCATTAGGTTGTTGGGCACACCGCGTGGGTCTTCGCCGATCTGGCCACTGTCGTGTGCGCCCACGGGGTTGAAGTAGCGCAGGCAGGCAGTCTGCCACTGCGCGTCCGACGCCCCCAGGTCTTGCAGCATCTGCTCGCCCATCAGCTTGGTCTGGCCGTAGGGGTTGGTGGCAGACAGTGGCGCCGCTTCGGTGATGGGCAGTTGCTGCGGGTCGCCGTACACCGTGGCGCTGGAGCTGAAGACAAAGCGCTTCACCGCATGGCGCTGCATGGCCGTGCACACGGTGAGCAAGCCGCCCAGGTTGTTGGCGTAGTAGGCCAGCGGCTGGGTGGTGGATTCGCCAACCGACTTGAGAGCCGCAAAGTGGATGGTGGCGGCTATGGCGTGGCGCGCAAAGAGTGCCGCCATGGCCGCCGCGTCGCAGACGTTGGCCTTTTCAAACACCGGCACGCGCCCACCCAGTTTGTGCAGGCGCTGCAGCACATGCGGGCTGCTGTTGGAAAAATCGTCCACGCCCACGACTTCAAAGCCAGCCTCCCACAGGGCCAGCCAGGTGTGCGAAGCGATGTAGCCGGTGGCACCGGTGAGCAAGACAGTGGACATCATCATTGCAATGTCATTTGACCGTAGCAGTTCAGGCCAGCGGCGTTCAAGTTTGTGCTGAGTGCGCCGTTGGCGCGGCGTTTTTCGTGGGTCAGATCGCAGCCCAGCAGGGCATTGCGCAGCGGCGTCCAACGCCCACCCAGGATGAAAATGGTGGTGGCGTCGGTGCTGTCCAGCGGCGCCACGGCGTCAAAGGGCGCGGGCACAAAGGTGTCGCGTCGCAGGTGGCGCCGCGTGTGCTGCAAGCTGCTGACGGCGGCCAGCTTGGCGCTGGCTTCCCAGTCGGCTTGCAGGCGCAGGGTGTTGATGGCGCGAGCGTCGCTGAAGTTGATGGGCAGTGTGCCGACCACTGGAATGCCTTGAATGAACCCCACTGAGCTGGTCGGGTAGGTGTCCAAGGCGTTGTCGCGCGACAAGCGGGTGGCCAGGCGCAGTTTGGCGGTGCTTTGCCAGGCCCAGCCCAGCGAGCCGTTGGTGCTGCTGAAATTGCGCACCTCGTTGACCACGTAGCGCGTGCTGGCGCGGTTCAGGCGCAGCTCCAGCTGGCTGGCGCCGCTGGCTTGCCAGATGGCGGCGGCTTCGCTCTGGGCCTGGCGGTAGCGGTCGGCGCTGAGGCCAGCGGCGCTGGTGATGAGGCGTGGATATTCGGCCTTGGTTTGGCGTTGCACCAGGCTCAGGCTGAGGGCGCCGCCGGGCCGCCAGGACAGGCCCACCCAGGCATGGGACTGGTCCGAGTCACGCGCCTGCACGCGCGCATCGTCCAATGAATTGCGCGCGCGCCGGGTGCCGCCACCCAGCTCCAGGCTGTATTCGGTGACCAGGCCGACGCTGAGGCTGGCGTTGGCAGCCTGCGTCGTCTCAAGATTCTTGGCGCCAAGCTGGCCTATGCCGTCGGGGTTGAAGAGCGACAAGCTGCGTGCCGTGCTGACAGCCACGGTGCCCGAAATGCGCTGCGCGCTGGACCAGTCCAGCCCCAGGCTGCCGTTGTAGCTTTGGTTGTTGTAGCGCGAGTTGCGCTCATAGCGGTTGTCACGCAGCGTCAGGCTGCCGACCACCCGCTGGCGGCCTATGGGCTGGTTGATGCCGCCAATGAGCGCTGTGCCTAACACCACGTCTGAGCGGCTTTCACCGGCCACGGGGGTCTGCTCGTCGGCCAGGCGCAGCAGGTTGGATTCGTGGGTCACCGACAGCAAACCTCCCACATACCAGGGGCTGGATTGGGCCCAGGCGCTGCCTCCAAGCAAAACCGTGCAGCTCAGCAAGAAGGCGGCGCGCACTGAACGCATGTCGGGTGAACGCATGTCGAGTGAACTTGGGTCAGTAGGCATGGCGGTCGAAGAACACCAGCTTGATGGTGCGCACGATGATCTGCAAGTCCAGCCCCAGTGACCAGTTGCGCAGGTATTCCAAGTCGTACTCCACGCGCGCGCGCATCTTGTCCACGGTGTCAGTTTCACCGCGGTGGCCGTGAATCTGCGCCCAGCCCGTGATGCCGGGCTTGACCTTGTGGCGCACCATGTAGGCCTTGATGAGTTGGCGGTATTGTTCGTTGTGCGCCACCGCGTGGGGGCGCGGGCCCACGATGCTCATGCGCCCTTGCAGCACGTTGATGAACTGCGGCAACTCGTCCAGCGAGGTGCGGCGGATGAAGGCACCAAAGCGCGTGATGCGCGGGTCGTGCTTCACGGCTTGCGCCACCACCGCGCCGTCGTCCTGGCTTTGCATGCTGCGAAATTTGTAGATCACGATTTCTTCGCCGTCCAGCCCATTGCGCCGCTGCTTGAAAATGGCCGGGCCCGGTGAGCTGAGTTTGACCCCCGCAGCGATGGCCAGCAACACGGGGGTTATGAGCAGCAGGATAACGGCAGCCAGCACATAGTCAGACACCTGCTTGACGAGCTGGTTGGTGCCGGTGAAGGGTGTTTCGCACAAGCCCACCACGGGCACACCGTTCATGTCCTGCAAGCGGCCCTGGATGATGCTGATGCCAAACACGTCGGGCACAAAAAACACACTCGCCGTGGTGCCCTGCACCTGCTCCATCAACTCAAGAATGCGTGGCTGCGAGCCCAGCGGCAGCGTGATGTAGACCTCATGCACGCCGTGCTCGCGGATGTAGGGCGCCACCTGGCGCAGGTTGCCCAGACGTGTGCCTATGGCTTCGGGGTCGACACGCTCGTCGGCGCGGTCATCGAAGTAGCCCATGAAGGACAGGCCGATGTCACCACGCGCCTCAAAGGCACGCGACACCTTCACGCCCAGTGCGCCTGCGCCCACCACCACGGCGCTGCGCCGGTGCGTGGGCCGCGCGGCCCAGGCGCGCAACGCCTTGCGTCCCGCAAAGTAGGTCAGCCACAGCAGCGCCGGTGTCACCAGCGCCCACCACAGCAGGATGTCGGGCTGGAACAGCACCAGGCTGCGCGTGGCATAGCCGCACAGGGCAAGGATGAGCAGCAGGCTCAGCCACGAGATGCTGATGTCGACGGCGGCATTCAGCGGCCGGTCCCAGAAGCGGTTGCGGCCTGGGAAGGTTAGCGCAAACACCAGCAGGCACAGCGTCAGGTCAGAGCGGCCTATGGGTTCGTGGAAGAAGGCCGAGACGGCCAGAAACACCAGCACCGTGAGGGTGGGTTCCAAGAAGGCGGCCACCAGCGAAGTCACCGACTGCGGTGCGCTGAAGAAGGTGCGTTTGTAGCCTCGGTTTTCAAACATCGCAGGGGCGCAGGGTGTCGGCGCCAGGGGAGGCGGGTGGCGGCAGCGACCCTGTGCGGGGCGCTGCTGCATGTCGCAGAAAAGCGGCGCGGTAATGCGGCACAGTAAAGCGGCACAGCGAAGCCGCACAACCCAGCGCGAAAGCCATCGCTCGCTCGAGCAATGCCACCGCCCTGACCGGCAAGCGTGGCAATTCTCGCCCATTTCCCCTGCCGCGCCGGACCCGCCCCGCAGCGTGGCGCGTGCAGGCCACAGCCCTGGGAAGGGGCTGCCTACAATTGCACAATGTTTCACAGTCTGAATGCCTTGCTCGCACCGGCCCTGCTGCAGCGCCTGACGCTGCTGCTTAACCACGTGCTGGCCGCAGAAACCGTGGCCACTGACAGGCTGCGGCCGCACAGCGGTGCCAAGTTCGTGCTCACCTTGCAAGGCTGGCCTGCGCTGTTGCCCACGCCACCGCTGCTGGCCTGGCGCATCACGCCTGCGGGGCTGCTCGACGCCTGCACCGAAGCGCTGTCTGCGGCCCCTGAGCTGGCACTGAACATCGACGCCAGCAACCCCGCTGCCTTGCTCGCGGGCGCCTTGGCGGGGCAGACACCTGCCGTGCAAATCGATGGCAGCGCCCAATTGGCCGGCGACATGAACTGGCTGATGCAAAACCTGCGCTGGGACCTGGCCGCCGACCTCGAACAAGTGCTGGGCCCCGCCGCCGCGCAAGCCCTGTTGCCGCTGGGGCGCATGCTGGCGCAAGGCCTGCAAGCCGCTATCAAAGCCGCGTCCGCGATAAGCCCACCGTGGCGTGCCAAGGCCACGTGAACATGTGCCGCAAGCCGGGGCCCCGTTGAGGCAGTTCGCGCGCCTGCTCTTCATCGTCGTCACCGTCCTGCGCTTTGGCCTGGACGAGGTGGCGCTGAGCGTTTTTCGCCAGCGCTGGGTGCGCTTGCTGGTGCGCCTGGTCACGCTGGGTCGCCGTCTGGACGCACCGCGCGGTGAACGCCTGCGCCTGGGCCTGGAGCGACTGGGGCCCATCTTCGTCAAATTCGGCCAGGTGCTGTCGACCCGGCCCGACCTGATTGCGCCCGACGTCGCCGCCGAGCTGGCCAAGCTGCAAGACCGGGTGCCGCCTTTCCCGGCCGCCACGTCACGCGCCATGGTGGAAAAAGCCTTCGGTCGCCCGATAGACGCCGTGTTCAGCAGCTTTGATGCCGAGCCAGTGGCCAGTGCCTCCATCGCGCAGGTCCACTTTGCAGTGCTTCAAGATGGGCGCGAAGTGGCCGTCAAGGTCTTGCGCCCGGGCATGCTCGACATCATCGACCAAGACCTGGCGCTGCTGCACCAGCTGGCGCGCTGGGTGGAACGCTTGTCGGCCGACGGCAAACGCCTCAAGCCGCGCGAGGTGGTGGCTGAATTTGATGGCTATTTGCATGACGAACTCGACCTCGTGCGTGAAGCCGCCAACGCCACGCAACTGCGCCGCAACATGGCGGGCCTGAATCTGGTGCTGGTGCCCGAGATGGTGTGGGAACTGTGCACGCCCAGCGTCATCGTCATGCAACGCATGACGGGTGTGCCCATCAGCCAGATTGAGCGCATTCGGGCTGCTGGCGTGGACATTCCCAAGCTGGCGCGCGACGGCGTCACCATCTTTTTCACGCAGGTGTTTCGCGACGGATTTTTTCACGCCGACATGCACCCGGGCAACATCCAGGTGAGCTTGGATGCCGCCACGTTTGGACGTTATGTGGCGCTGGACTTCGGCATCATCGGCACGCTGACGGAAACCGACAAAGAGTACCTGGCCTACAACTTCATCGCCTTTTTCCGGCGCGACTACAAACGCGTGGCCGAGCTGCACATTGAGAGCGGCTGGGTGCCGCCACAAACGCGCGTGAATGAGTTGGAAGGTGCCATCCGCGCCGTGTGCGAACCGCAGTTTGACCGGCCGCTGAAAGATATCTCGCTGGGCCAGGTGCTGCTGCGTTTGTTCCAGATCTCGCGCCGCTTCAATGTCGAAATCCAGCCGCAACTGGTGCTGCTGCAAAAGACCTTGCTCAACATCGAAGGCCTGGGCCGCCAGCTCGACCCCGAGCTGGACTTGTGGACCACCGCCAAGCCCTTTTTGGAGCGCTGGATGAACGAGCAAATCGGCTGGCGCGGCCTTATGGAGCGGCTGCAAAACGAAGCCCCGCGCTATGCGCAGTTGCTGCCTGAGTTGCCGCGCCTCTTGCACCAGGCCCTGCAACGCCAGGCGCAGCCGGCTGAGAGCCCCGCTTTGCTGGCGCTGCTGACCGAGCAGCACCGCACGCAGCGGCTGCTGCAAGGGCTGATGCGGGCCGTCTTTTGGACACTCATGGGCTTTGCGGCAGGCCTGCTCGCCGCCTGGCGTTTTGTGCCCAACTTGCTGTAGGGCCAAGCGTCCCTGGCAATGAGAGCGGGCAAACCCGCGCCAGCCCTATAATTTCGCGTTTTGAATCAACGGTTTAGCGGCCGCCCCGCTGGGGCTGATGGATGCCCCGATTCATCCCCACCGATGCAACTGCCGCAACCGTCACGCCGACCCCCTATGCCCATCTATGCCTATCGCTGCACCGCCTGTGGCCACGCCAAGGACGTGCTGCAAAAGCTCTCCGACCCGGTGCTGACGCAGTGCCCTGCCTGCGGACAAAGCAGCTTTTCCAAGCAGCTCACGGCCGCAGGTTTTCAGCTCAAAGGCTCGGGCTGGTACGTGACCGACTTTCGCGGTGGCAACACGGTCGCACCCAAAGAGGCTGACGGCGCAGAAACCCCAGCGGCAACGGGTGACAAGGCCGCCGACCCGGCGCCGGCAAAGGCTGGCGAAAAGGCGGCTGACAAAGGCTCGGACAAAGGCTCGGAAAAAGGCTCGGACAAGGGTGCAGACAAGTCCGCCGCGCCCGCTGCCGCACCAGTCCCGGCAGCCGCTGCCCCCGCCGCGAGCGCTGCGCCTGCACCTGCGGCCCCCAGTGGCGGCAGCGCCAGCAGCTGACTGGCCTAACCCTCAAAGCGCACGACCTTGAAGAAATACATCATCGCCGGCCTGCTGGTTTGGTTGCCGCTGGCCATCACCATCTGGCTGCTGTCGTGGCTGCTGGGTGCGCTGGACGGCGTCTTTGCCTGGTTTCTGTCGGCCAGCCAGGCCGTGCTGCCCGAAGCCGCGCGCGCCAGCATCGAGCAGTTGCGTCATGTGCCCGGGCTGGGTGTGGTGTCGATGGCCATAGGCCTGCTGCTGACGGGGGTGTTTGCGGCCAACATCTTTGGCCAGTGGTGGTTGAAACAAGGCAACCGCGTACTGAGCAAGATACCCATCGTCAAGAGCATCTACAGCTCGGTCAAACAGGTCTCGGACACGCTGTTTTCCAGCAATGGCAACGCCTTTCGTGAAGCCGTGCTGGTGCAGTACCCGCGCCACGGTTCGTGGACCATCGCTTTCATCACTGGCAAGCCCAGCGGTGAAGTGGCAGCGCATCTGCCCGACGAGCATGTCAGCATTTACGTGCCCACCACGCCCAACCCGACCTCGGGCTTCTTTTTGATG
Organism: Rubrivivax sp.; assembly: GCA_031379155.1. Taxonomy (GTDB): domain Bacteria; phylum Pseudomonadota; class Gammaproteobacteria; order Burkholderiales; family Burkholderiaceae_C; genus Rubrivivax. The sequence continues at coordinate 7,697 of JANNEX010000311.1, read as the reverse complement.
ATGCCGCGCGCCGACGTGGTCACGCTCAAGATGAGCGTGGACGAAGCGCTGAAGTACGTCATCTCCATGGGGGTGGTGGCGCCGGGCACGGTGGCTGCGCCGCTGCTGGCCGAGCCGGCGCGAAATTGAGCGGGCTGGTGCGGATCGGCATCCGCCCAGCCCTGAGCCGCCCGCGCTGGCCCGTCTGAGCCAGACCGCAGCGGGCCGCCACCAGCGCCATTCAACGCCATACACACGACATCTGAAGAACCCCCGTTTCGAACTGGAATCGAATCATGAGAACCACCTACTGCGGCCTGGTCAGCGAAGCGCTGATGGGCCAGACCGTGACCCTGATGGGCTGGGCGCACCGCCGCCGCGATCATGGCGGCATCATCTTCATCGACCTGCGTGACCGCGAAGGCCTGGTGCAGATCGTCTGCGACCCCGACCGTGCCGACAGCTTCAAAGTCGCCGAAGGCGTGCGCAACGAGTTCTGCCTGCAGGTCAAAGGCCTGGTGCGAGCGCGCCCCGCCGGCACCGACAACGCCAACCTGGTCAGCGGCAAGATCGAGGTGCTGTGCCATGAGCTGGAAGTGCTCAACCCCAGCGTCACGCCGCCCTTCCCGCTGGACGATGAAAACCTCTCCGAGACCGTGCGCCTGACACACCGCGTGCTCGACCTGCGCCGGCCCGAGATGCAGAAGAACCTGCGCCTGCGCTACCGCGTGGCCATTGAGGTGCGCAAGTTTTTGGACGAGCAAGGCTTCATCGACATTGAAACGCCCATGCTCACCAAGAGCACGCCCGAAGGCGCGCGCGACTACCTGGTGCCATCACGGGTGCACGACGGCATGTTCTTCGCATTGCCGCAGAGCCCGCAGCTCTTCAAGCAACTGTTGATGGTGGCGGGGTTTGATCGCTACTACCAAATCGTCAAATGCTTTCGTGACGAAGACCTGCGTGCCGACCGCCAGCCCGAGTTCACGCAAATCGACATCGAGACCAGCTTCTTGGGCGAGGCCGAAATTCGCGCCATCACCGAAGCCATGATCCGCACCGTGTTTCGCAAGACCATGAATGTGGAGTTGCCGGTCTACGTGGAGATGACTTACGCCGAGGCGATGCACAAGTACGGCTCTGACAAGCCCGACCTGCGTGTCAAGCTGGAGTTCACCGAACTGACCGACGTCATGAAGGACGTCGACTTCAAGGTCTTCAGCACACCGGCCACCGCCCAGGGTGGGCGTGTGGCGGCGCTGCGCGTGCCCTCGGGCAGCGAGATGAGCCGTGGCGAGATTGACGCCTACACCGAGTTCGTCAAGATCTACGGCGCGCGCGGCCTGGCCTGGGTGAAGGTCAACGACGCCGGCAAGGGCCGTGAAGGCTTGCAAAGCCCCATCGTGAAGAACTTGCACGACGCGGCGATTGCAGAAATCATCGCGCGCACGGGTGCTTGCAACGGCGACCTCATCTTCTTTGGCGCCGACAAGGCCAAGGTTGTCAACGACGCGTTGGGTGCGCTGCGCGTGAAGATTGGCCACAGCGAATTCGGTCGCAGCCACGGCCTGTTTGAAGACAAGTGGGCGCCGGTGTGGGTGATCGACTTCCCGATGTTCGAATACGACGAAGACGGCAAGCGCTGGAACGCCGTGCACCACCCCTTCACGGCGCCCAAGGACGGCCACGACGAGCTCATGAAGACGGACCCTGGTGCGTGTATCGCCAAGGCCTACGACATGGTGCTCAATGGCTGGGAAATTGGCGGCGGCTCGGTGCGCATACACCGCGCCGACGTGCAGGCGCGCGTCTTCGAAGCGCTCAACATCACGCCCGAAGAGCAGCGGGTCAAGTTCGGCTTTTTGCTCGACGCGCTGCAATACGGCGCGCCGCCTCACGGTGGCCTGGCCTTTGGCCTGGACCGCATTGCCACGCTGATGGCGGGGGCAGAGAGCATCCGCGACGTGATCGCCTTCCCCAAGACGCAGCGCGCGCAATGCCTGCTGACGGGCGCGCCCAGCGCGGTGGACGAAGCCCAGTTGCGTGAATTGCACATCCGCCTGCGCAACACCACGCTGGCCGCTACGCCAAGCTGAAATAGCTAAAATGGCCGGATTCCACCCCTGGAGTCCGGCCATGGAAGTCAGCGCCACCGAAGCCAAGAACCGCCTGGGCCAGATGCTGGACCATTGCCAGCGCGAGCCCGTGGTGATTGAAAAGCAGGGCCGACGGCACAGCGTGCTCTTGTCGGCGGCGCATTACGACGCGCTGCTGACAGCGGCCAAGCCAGCAGACAAAGACCCCGTGCCACGCGACGGCGAAGAGTTCTATGCGCGCCACAAGCACTGGGTGGACGACAACAACCGCCGCGTTGAGAAGCAGGGTCTTTGGAACGAAGAGTTGCGCACCTGGTAGCCGCCATGGCGCAATGGGACGTGCACCCAAACCCCAGCCCGCGGCACCGCGACATGCTGCCCTTTGTGGTGGAGTTGCAAAGTGACCTGCTCAGCAGCTTGGGCACCCGCCTGGTCGCGCCGTTGGCACGTCAGCTGTCCACCCAGCCGGGCATCACGCAGCGGCTGTCGCCGACCTTGCAGGTCCAGGGCCAGGCCGTGGTGTTGGTGATTCAAGAGACTGCCGCCGTGCATTTGCGCGAATTGCGCCGTCCCGTCGCTTCCTTGCGCGACCAGTCGCACCTCATCATCGGTGCGCTCGACGCCGTCATCAGCGGTGTCTGAACCGCGCCCCTTCAAAATTCCGCGCTCCGTGCTGGTGGTCATCCACACACCGGCGCTGGACGTGCTGCTGATTGAGCGTGCCGACAATCCCGGCTACTGGCAAAGCGTGACTGGCTCGCTCGATACCGAAGCCGAGCCTCTGAGGGACACCGCCCGGCGTGAAGTGGCCGAAGAAACCGGCATCACTGGCGGCGAAGTGCTTGACTGGAAGATCAGCACCGTCTACGAAATCTACGCCGTGTGGCGCCACCGTTATGCCAGCGGCGTCACGCACAACACCGAGTATGTCTTTGGCTTGACCCTGCCCCACCGTTTGCCGGTTAGCCTGAACCCCCGCGAACACCTGGCGCACCAGTGGCTGCCTTGGCAGCAAGCCGCCGCGCGCTGCTTTTCGCCCAGCAATGCCACCGCCATCCTGCAACTGCCGCAATTTGTGCCACCCCTTTCATGACCGCACTCAACCCGCTGCAATCCAGCCTGATGCCGCCCTACACCGGCATGGGCGCGTTGCGTGTGGCCACCTACAACATCCACAAAGGTGTACGCGGGCTGGGCCTGCGCAAGCGGCTTGAAATCCACAACCTGGGCCTGGCGGTGGAGGCCTTTGACGCCGACCTGGTGTTTTTGCAGGAGGTGCGCCTCTTCCACCACCGCGAGGCCAGGCGCTTTGACCACACCCACCAGGGCTGGCCTGCACAAGGCCAGGCCGAGTACCTTGCGCCCGAAGGTTATGACGTGGCCTACCGCACCAACGCCGTCACGCGCTGGGGTGAACATGGCAACGCGCTGTTGTCGCGCTGGCCCATCGGCGACGTGGGCCACCAGGACGTGAGTGACCACGCCTTCGAGCAGCGCGGCCTGCTGCACGTGCCAGTGGTCTGGAACGGCAGCACCGTGCATGCCGTGGTGGTGCACTTCGGCCTCGGCCACCGCGGCCGTGTGCGCCAGGTGCAGCGCCTGGCCGACTTCATTCGAACCCAAGTGCCGGCGCAGGATATGTTGGTGGTGGCCGGCGACTTCAACGACTGGGGCGAACGCCTGGACGAGCCCATGCAGTCACTGGGCCTGCACCGCGCCCGCGCGCAAGGCAGCGCGCCGGGCCGCAGCAACACCTTCCCGTCCATCGCGCCGGTGTTTGCCCTGGACCGCTTTTACCTGCGCGGCCTGGGCTGCCGCAGCACCATGGTGCCGCGTGGTATGGCCTGGAGCCGCATGTCGGACCACCTGCCCTTGGTGGCAGAACTAGAGCCGCTCTGACATGCCGCCGCTGTTTGACGCCGACAAACTGCGCAGTTGGACGACTGTGCCGCCGCCGCGCTTTATTGGTGCCAACCAGGTGCAACTGCTGCAAGGTGGCGACGACCTTTTCCCGCGCATGCGCCAGGCCATTGAAGCCGCCACGCAAGAGGTCTGGCTGGCCACCTACATCTTTCACGACGACCCCGCAGCCACCACCATCGCGCAGGCCCTGAAGGAGGCTGCCGCACGCGGGGTGGCGGTGCACGTGGTGGTCGACGGCTTTGGCTCCATCGCCACGCTGGCGCGTGTGCGCAAGCTGTTTGCGGGCAGCGCGGTGCGCTTGGAAGTCTTCCGCCCGCTGCATCGCTGGTATTCCTGGCTGCAGCCAGGCCAGTTGCGCCGCCTGCACCAAAAACTGTGTGTGTGTGACCAGGCGCAGGCTTTCGTGGGCGGCATCAACCTCATCGACGACCGCAACGACATGAACCATGGCTGGTCCGAGGCGCCGCGCCTGGACTTTGCGGTGGCCGTGCAGGGCCCGCTGGCGCAACAGGTGCACGCCACGGCGCGTGCCATGTGGGCGCGTGCGCACTTGCGCCGTGACTGGCGCGAAGAGGTGCGTGGTTTGGCCCGCAGCGCGCAGCCGGTTAACGAAGCCATCAACCTGCTGCGCCAATTGCGTGGCAGCAATCCACAGGCCGCCGACGCGCCGCCGCTGCCCATGCAAGCCGCCTTCCTGGTGCGCGACAACTTGCGCCAACGCCGCACCATTGAACGCAGCTATGTCGAAGCCATACGCCACGCCAAAGAGCGTGTGGACATCGCCGTGCCCTACTTCTACCCCGGCCACGGCTTTCGCACGGCGCTGCGCAAGGCCGCCAAACGTGGCGTGCGTGTGCGCTTGCTGCTGCAAGGCAAGATTGACTACCGCATTGCCGCGCTGGCTGCGCAGGCCCTGTACGACGAGATGCGCAGCACCGGCATCCGCATCTATGAATACACACCCGCCTTCCTGCACGCCAAGGTGGCCGTGGTAGACGACGACTGGGCCACGGTGGGCAGCAGCAATATCGACCCGCTGAGCCTGCTGCTCAACCTGGAAGCCAACGTGGTGGTGCGCGATGCTGATTTCGCGGCCGCCTTGGCGCAGCGATTTGAGCAAGCCTTTGCGGTGTCCAGCGAAGTCACCGGCCCAGCCGTACGCGCTGGCTTGCGTGGCTGGCTGCGCCGGGTGTTGATTGCCGGCGCGGCCAATCTCTACCTGCGCATTGCGGGCATCACCGGGCGCTACTGAAGCGCTGGGTGGCGCGGCGCCGCACCTGGCTCTTTTCGCAGCAGCTGAAAATCTTGCTCACGCTCAAGGGCTTGCGTCACCGCGTCAAATTCAAGGCCGTTGACGTGACACGGCCATGTTCACCCGAGTGGCTGGCGCTCACTGGCGGCAGCACGGCGCTGCCGCCATGCCAGCACGGCACGAGACTCGCCCTGGCTAGGGCCGCACTTTGGCTGGGCCGAAGCGGTCTTCACGCCGTTGCTCATGCGCTTTTGGTGTCGGGACCATGACGAGAATTTTGTGCTGCCAGACCAAGCCCGATTTGCGCAGGTGCGTAAATGGAAAAGTGCCTGCCGGGCGCATTCGGCAGCACAGCCGGTGCCGCACGAAGAAGTCATCAAGCCCAACCACGACTACGCTCTGGGCGCGGGCAATAGCGGCCTGGAACGCGCGGGCGCAGGCGGTTACGCTCGCGGCCATGAAACCCAAGCGCCGCCGCACCGCCAGCAAACCCGTGGCCATTGATCTGGCCCTGCAAGGCGGCGGCTCGCACGGCGCTTTCACCTGGGGTGTGCTCGACCGTTTGCTGGAAGATGAGACGCTGATTTTCGACGGCGTCTCTGGCACGAGCGCCGGGGCGCTCAACGCCGCCGTGCTGGCCACTGGTTGGGCGCAGGGCGGGCGCGCCGGCGCACAAGCCGCGCTGCGGGCATTCTGGCAAGACGTGGGTGCACAGCACTCGGTGCTGGGCGGCTGTTTTGGCGCCTGGCCAGGCGCCATGCCGGGGCTGGCCGGCTTCAACCTGGACCTCAATCCCTTCTATGCCTGGGCCACACAACTGCAGCGCTGGTTCAGCCCCTACCAGTTCAACCCGCAGGGCGACAACCCGCTGCGCGCGGTGCTGGAGCGCCACGTCAAGCCTCAGGTGCTGCAACGCGGGCAGCTCAAGCTCTTCATCACCGCCACCGCAGTGCGCACTGGCCAGCCCCGCGTGTTTGACTGCCACGACCTGAGCATCGAAGCACTCTTGGCATCAGCTTGCCTGCCGCAGCTTTTTCGCGCCGTGCACATTGACGGCGAGCCTTACTGGGACGGTGGCTACAGCGGCAACCCGGCGCTGTGGCCGCTGATCTACAACACCGATGCGCTGGACGTGGTGCTGGTGCAGATCAACCCGCTGCACCGCCAAGACCTGCCCGACACGGCGCAGGAAATTGCCGACCGCGTCAACGAGATCACCTTCAACGCCGGCCTGATCAGCGAGCTGCGCGCCATCGCTTTTGTCGGCCGCCTGGTTGACGAAGGCCGCCTTGAGCCAGGCCAGTACAAAAACCTGCGCCTGCACCGCGTGGCCGACGAAGCGGGCCTGGCGCCGCTGAATGCGTCCAGCAAGCTCAACACCGAGCCGGCTTTTCTGCAAGCCTTGCACGGGCTGGGGCGCGCGGCGGCTGACACTTGGCTGCACGAGCACCGTGCCAGCGTGGGTGTGGCTTCCACGCTGGACTTGCACACCAGCTTCCTGGGTCCACGCAAGACATCCGGTGCCGTCTGACATCCAGCCCTGCCCTGCATCGCTACGTTCGCTCTACGCTTGCAGGCACAGGAAAATTCCTGGCGCGGGGCGTCGGGTCGGGGGGTGACCGTGCGCGCCAGGCGATGCCATCATGCGCACCGACCCTCACCCATAAAAGGAGAACCCGATGAAGATGCTGACCGCCGCCGCGCTGTTTTTGACCTGCGCCGCCGCTCAAGCCGGTGTGCTGAATTTTTACGCCACGCTCGAACCCGAAGGTGGCGGTGGCCGCACGGGGGGCGGCAACGTGCAGGTCAGCTTTGACGACGTGAGCAACGTGCTCAGCTACTCGGGCAGCTTCTTCGGTCTCTCCGGGACGACAACCGCAGCTCACTTTCATTGCTGCACCCCCAGCGCTTTCACAGGCACGGCAGGTGTGGCCATTGATTCACCAACGTTGCCCATCCCGCTGGGCGTGTCGGCAGGTGTCTTTGCCGGCTCGACCGACCTGGACGACCCGCTGAGTTTCACCCCGGCTTTCGTCACTGCGTCGGGCGGCACGGCGGCATCGGCGACGGCGCGCTTCATCCAGAACATCTTTGACCACAAGGTCTACTTCAACGTGCACACGTCGCCAAACTTTGGCGGCGGTGAAATTCGCGGCTTCCTGGTGCCCGAACCGACTTCTGCCGCACTGGCTTTGTTGGCCCTGGGTGCGTTGGGCGCCGCCGGCCGCAAGCGTCAAGCCTGATCCAGCCCTGTTGCCTGATCGAATTTGCAGGGGCCGTCAGGCCCCTTTTAAATGCTCGAGCAGGATGCGCGCGCCGGCCACATTGGTGGCGCAGGGCACGTTGTGCACGTCACAGGCACGCACCAGGGCGTTGATGTCGGGCTCATGCGGCTGCGGCGTCATGGGGTCGCGCAAAAACACCACGGCGTGAACTTCGCCCATTGA
>JANNEX010000306.1:0-10653 GCA_031379155.1 Rubrivivax sp. | reverse complement strand
GGCGCCAGGTCGATGAAGCTGTAGTTGCCACTGGCATCCGTCACCGCCGTGCGGCTGACGGCATTGCCATACAGGTCACTGCCCGTGAGCGTGACCGTGACACCGGCGACACGCGGCTCAGTGCCAGCCGCCTGCGGCGTGCCGCCATTTGCACCTGCCCGGTCGCGGTCTTCAAACACCGTGCCGGCCAGCGACGAGCGCTGGATGGTCAGCGTGTGGGTGCCGGTGTTGTTGTTGCCCGGTGTATCGATGCCGCCGGTCTTGGCCGGGTCGGTGTCCACGGTGGCGCTGTTGGTCAGCGTAGCGCCGCTGGGGAAACTGGTGATGCGCACCGGGATGGTGATGGTGGCCGAGCCCGTGGCGTCCAGCTGCCCTAACGGGCAAGTGATGGTGACACCGCTGATCGAGCATGTGCCGCTGCCGGCTTGTAGCGTGCGCGTCCAGGTGATGGCACCCGTCACCTGGGCTTGCGCCGGCAGGGTGTCGGTCAGGTCGGTTTGCAGTGAATTGCCGGGGCCGTTGTTGACCACCGTGACCAGCCAGTTGAAAGGCTGCATCAGGGTTGGATTGGGCACGCTGGATGTTTTGGTGGTGCGCAAGTCCACGCGCTGGCGCACCGTCGTTTGCTCGCCTTCGCTGTCGTTGGCGGCTTGTGTGTCGGGCTCGGTGGACAACACCGTGGCGGTGTTGTTGTAGATGTCGCCGGTGGGCGCTGGCTGGTCCAACGCTTCAAAGCGCAGGAAGATATTCTTGCTGGCGCCCGAGGCCAGTTCACCCACCGCCGTGCCGGTGCTGGCATTGCCTGCCGGCACCAGGCAAGTGAAGGCAGGAATCGCCGTGCCCACACCCGAAGTGACATTGCTGACTGAGCACAACGGAGTCGGGTTGCAGGTGCTGCCGCCAAAGGCCGTGACGTCGCAGACAAAGCGCACCCGTTTGCCGGCGGGCGGCACCATGTTTTCGCTGATGCGCACACCCGTGCCGTAAGACGGGCCGTTGTTGGTGACCGTGACCTGATAGCCCAGGAAGGTGCTGCCGGCCGTGTAGCCCACGGGGTCAAGGTTGACGGCACCGACACGGTCTGTTTTGTTCACCAGCAGGTCCAGCGCCGCAGGGCTAACCGTCAAAGTGGCTGACTTTGTGTTGTTGCCGTTGTCACCGCCGGCCGGGCTTTCTGGCGTGGTCGTGTCCACGCGGGCCAGGTTGCCAAAGCTGCGCGCGGCGTTGCCGGCCTGGAAGTTGGGGCGCACACGCAAGGTCACGGTCTGCGTTTCGCCAGTGGCCAGCGTGCCTATGGTGCAGCCGTAGCTGGCGGCCGCCGGTGTGAGCAGCGCGCCTGGCGCAACACTGCAAGTGGAGCCGGGTGTGGATGAGCTGATGTCCACCACTGTGACGCCACTGTCGCCCACCGGGAAAGTGAAGGTGTCGGCCAGGGTCACGCCGGCCGCTGGCGAAGGGCCGTTGTTGCGGAACGAAAGCACGTAGGTCGCCAATTCGCCGGCGCGCACGGTGCCCGGTGTCACTGTTTTGCCGGTCATCTCGACATCGGCAATGGGCGCGATGGTGACGGTATCTGACGCCAAGTTGTTGCTCGCGTTGGGGTCACCCTCGGCCGTGTTGGACACCGTGGCGGTGTTGGTGAACGTGCCTTCTTGCAGCGGCCGGTTGACGACGATGACCACGCTCACCGACTGGCCTTGCAACAACTGGCCACCGCTTTGTGTGCAAGTCACGGCTGCGGCCACGTTGGCGCAGGCGTAAGTGGCCGTGCTGCCGCCCGAGGGCGAGGCCGTGATGCTGGCAAAGCTGCTACGCCCGTTGATGAAGGCCGGCACCGTGTCGTTGATGACCACGCCGGTGGCGGCTTGCGGCGCCAGCGACAGGTTGCTAACGTTCAAAGTGTAGGTAACAGAGCCTTCGCTGGCCGAGACTGTCTTGTCGCCACCGCTGGGCGTGCTCGTGACCTTGGTGATGGCCAAGTCAGGCTGCACCGTGGTGCTGCTGCCGCTGGCGTTGGCGCAATCATTGCTGTTGTTGGGGTCGCCCTCGACGGGCGGCAATGCGGCGGCGCCGGTCCAACCTGCCGGTACGCTGCTGCCCGTGCAGGCGGTGTTGGACACCGTGCCGGCCACGTCGGCGCGTGTCACCAACTGCAAGGTGGGCAGGGATGCGCCCACGGCCAGGCCGCTGGCGTTGGGGTGTTCGCAGACCACGCGCGGCGCCGTGCTGCCGTCGCACACCCAGCCGTTGCCGCTGGCGCTGATGAAGCTCTCACCCGCCAGCAGCTCCAGCACACGCAGCGGCCCGGTGGCCACCCGCGGGCCGTTGTTGGTGAGTGTGAGGCTCGACGTCATGTTGGCGCCCAGCGCCACTGGGTTGGGCGTTTTGCTCTTCGCCAGGCGCAGGTCAGCGCCGTCACGCAACACCGGCACGGCCACGCTGGCGCTGTTGTTGCCAGGGTTGGGGTCAGTGGACGAGGCGCTGATGCTGGCCGTGTTGGTGAAACTTTGGCCGGCGGGCGCGATGGCTGCATTGGCTGGCGCGGTGGCCACCACAGCGATGTCGTCAATGGCGCCGGCGGGCATGCTGGCGCGCGTGCAGCTGACGGTGTTGCTGGCGTTGCCGCACACCCAGTTGGGGCCGCTCGCGGACACGAAGGTCCAGCCCGTGGGCAGGGGGTCGCTGACCACCACATTGGTCGCAGCAGCCGGCCCGCCGTTGCGTGGCTGAATGACAAAGCTGACGTTGGCGCCGGCCACCGCCGGCAATGCCGTGGTCACGCTCTTTTGCGCCAGGCGCACGTCGGCGCCGGGCAGCACCACGGTGTCTGCGGTGGCGGTGTTGTTGCTGTTGTCGGGGTCGGCGGTGCCGCCCACGGCGGGTGCCACGGTGGCGCTGTTGGTCACCGTGCCGCCGCTGGCGTTGACGGTGCCCACGATGGTCAGGGGCGGTATGGCCACGCCCACACCATGCGGGCCGCTGCGCGTGCAGGTCACCACGCCCGCGCTGTGGCTGCAAGTCCATCCACTGCCACTGGCGCTGACGAAGCTGACGGCCGGCGGCAGGTTGTCGGTGACGACGATGTCGCCCGACGCATTCGGCCCAGCAGCATTGCTGGCCGTCAATGTGTAGGTGACGTTGGCGCCGCCCACCACGGGGTTGGGGCTGCTGGTTTTGGCCAGTGCCAGGTTGGCGCCGCTGATGACGCTGGTGGTCTGCGTCTGCGTGTTGTTGCCGACGTTGCTGTCGTTGTCAGCCGTCAACACGGCGCTTGAAGTAATGGTGGCTGGGCCCGGGCCGTTGGCGCGCCAGCGCACGGTGATGTCGCGCACGTCGGCGCCGTTGCCGCCCAGAGTGCCCAGGTTGCAGACCACCACGGTGGCTGACTGCGGGCTGCAATTGGCGCCTGCGGGTGTGGCCGAGAGAAAGGTCGCACCACTGGGCACCGTGAGTGTCAGCACCGTGTTGGTGGCGGCGTCAGCGGCGTTGTTGTCGACGCGCACGCTGTAGTCGTACAGGCCACCGGCTGGTACGGGGTCTGGCGTGTCGATGAAGGACGTGATTTGCGGGTCGGCAGCCAGCGCCGGCTTAGGCATAGCCAGCAGCAGCGCGGCCAGCGACAGCACCAGGGTATGCAGCAAGGTGTGCAGCAGGGCGGGCAGGCGGCGGGACATCGTCAAGCGCTCTACAACTTCACTGAGACGTGTCAAACCCAACTCCATATTTTTGTTGGCCCAGCAAGGGCCTGGCAGCGCCGCATGCTAGGTGCGCCCAAGCCGTGCTTGGCCATACTTTGGGGTAGAGGGTTTTTAGCCCTCTGTGCAATAGTTGTCGAGCCAAAGCAAAGCCGCCACAACCGTTACACCTGGGAACTCTGACGCCGGCTCGACCATCGCCGTGGCGCTGAATTTCGCCCTGGTGCTGGGCATCCTGGGCTGCGGTAGCGTCCAGTGTACTGATGCAGGCCGTTAGGGCCGAGCCCCCGCCGTGGCCAGTGCTTTGTAGCTTTACAGTGCGGGTTTTCCATCCACGGCGCGGGGCAGCATGCAATTCACTCCTTGGGACAACCCTATGGGCACCGACGGTTTCGAGTTCATCGAATACGCCGCGCCTGACCCCGCCGCCATGGGCGCACTGTTTGAACGCATGGGCTTTTCGGCCATTGCGCGCCACCGCCACAAAAACGTGCTGCTCTACCGCCAAGGCGGCATCAACTTCATCGTCAATGCCGAACCCGACTCTTTCGCGCAGCGCTTCGCGCGCCTGCACGGGCCCAGCATTTGCGCCATCGCATTCAGGGTGCTTGACGTGCGCAAGGCCTACGCGCTGGCCCAGTCATTGGGCGCTTGGGGCTATGCCGGCACGGCGGGGCCGGGCGAGCTGAACATCCCCGCCATCAAGGGCATCGGCGACTCGCTGATCTACCTGGTGGACAAGTGGCGCGGCAAGGGTGGCGCCAAGGATGGCGACATCGGCAACATCGGCTTTTTTGATGTTGACTTTGAGCCGCTGCCTGGCGCCACGCTCAACCCCATGGGCCACGGCTTGACCTACATTGACCACCTCACGCACAACGTGCACCGCGGCCGCATGGGCGAGTGGGCCGACTTTTATGAGCGCCTGTTCAACTTCCGCGAGGTGCGCTACTTCGACATCGAAGGCCAGGTGACGGGCGTCAAGAGCAAGGCCATGACCAGCCCCTGCGGCAAGATCCGCATCCCCATCAACGAAGAGGGTAACGAAAAGGCCGGGCAAATCCAGGAGTACCTGGACGACTACCACGGCGAAGGCATACAGCACATTGCGCTGGGCTCGAGCGACCTCTTCCACACCGTCGACTCACTGCGTGGCACTGGCATGAAGCTGCTTGACACCATCGACACCTACTATGAGTTGGTGGACCAGCGCATACCTGGCCACGGTGAAAACGTGGCCGAGTTGAAGGCACGCAGGATCTTGGTCGACGGAAAGGCGGGTGAGTTGCTCTTGCAGATTTTTTCCGAGAACCAGCTCGGGCCCATCTTCTTTGAGTTCATCCAGCGCAAGGGCGACCAGGGCTTTGGTGAGGGCAATTTCAAAGCGCTGTTTGAGAGCATTGAGCTCGACCAGCTGCGGCGCGGCAAGTTGGCCGCGCCCTGAATCAGCGGCCGCCCTGAATCACCGGCATCAGGCGCTGCTGCACCGTAGGCTCAAGCTGGCGAAGCGGCCTTTGCCACGGAGCGGGCCGCCATGTTCATGAACAGCGCCAGGTTGAGGTCATAGATGGTGACGCGCCGTTGGGCGTCCCAGGTCGTCAACGACACGGTCACGTGGTTGAAGACGTTGCGCCACTCGGGGTGGTGGTCCAAGACCCGGCAGTGTTGCGACACGAGCGCCATGAAGTCGGCAGCGTCGTTGAAGTGCCGGAACTTGAAGGTCTTGACGAGGTAGCGCACCTGCGCATTGCCAAAATTGTCAACGTACCAGCCCTCGTAGTCGTCGTACATCAAGATCTGGGCGAGTTCCGAATCGGGCAAAGGCTGCGTGCGCGCCTTGGCCAAGTCCGGCTTGGGGTACACGTCCGCGTCAGGCCGCTGCTTGAGCGACAAGCGCACAGCAATGCGGTCCAACAAGGGACCGATAGCCGTGGGCCAGGCCGCGTAGCCAATGGATTCGGCATGCAGGTGCGCCAGGAAAGCCAGGCTGGGCGGTAGCTGGAATTGAGCGAAGTCCACGGCACAGTCGGCAAACAGCGGAATCAGCAACCGAGCCTTGAGCTTGAAGCGGTCTGCCTTGGCAAACCCCAGCGGCGCCGCATGTGAGTACTCAATCTCTTTGGCGACCCAGTCGGTCTGCGGGCCGCTGGCCGCCTTCGTCGTGCGCGCGGGCATCCAATGCTGGCCTATGAGCACGATGGTGGCATGTGCGCTGTCGATGAGGCTGCGCAATCGCGTCGGAAAGACCTCCCCTGGCTGCATCTCTTCGACGTCAACAGAGACGCGAACGAACTGCAGCCGTTTCTCGATTTCATTCTTCAGCAGCAGCGCAATCGGCGCCGTGTCCTGGCGCCGATAGCTGATGAAAAAAGTAAATGGCTGCACGATGAAGGCTCCGACAGAAGGACTGCATGTTCGAGCCACTCAGTGGCACGCGCAAGCTGTCGGCAACCCCATGTCGGCAACCCCAGGTCCAGACCTGGCTAGGCTGCAACCAGCCAGCGCTGCAGCTCGGCCCAAGGCTCGGGCCTGTCGGCCATGTGGACATGTGGCACACCCGGCAAATGCCGGTTGTCGGCACCGGCCAGCGTGGCCGTGCTGGGTGGGAAGACGATGTTGTCGCAGTGGCTGTAAAAGCAGGTGAAGCGCGCGGCGCGGCCTGCGGGCTCGCTGGCCGCCAAGGCTTGCAGCCAGCGTGAAGGCTGACTCATCTGGCTGGAGTTGCGGCTGAGCGCAAAGCGCGCCAGCCAGGTGCCATGGTGCGGTGTGCCAATCGTTACCGCGTGGTGCACACGGCCGTCGTTGCCGGGCTCGGCCCACCAGCGGCGCAGCGCCAGGCCGCCCATGCTGTGCGCCACCACCACGGGCGCCAGGCCGGTGCTCAGTTCCAGCTGGCGCACGGCGGCGTCGATGTGGGGGATGTAGCTGTCGATGGAGCCGAACACAGGCTCAAGATTGACCGCGACCACGGGCTGCTGCACAGCGTGCAAGCGCGCAAGCCAGGGGTTCCACAAGCCGCGGTTGCACACGAAGCCGTGGACGAGCAGGACGCCGCGCCGGCCTTGCGCCTGGTTTGGCAGCAGGTCGGCAAAACGGTGGCTTCGGAAGGGCTGGCGCCAGCAAAAAACTCGGGGTGCTGCGCGCACTTCGCTCCACCAGGCGCGCAGGAGTTGGCGCTTGCGGGCACGGGGTGCGGGATCGTCCCCATGGGCCAGTCGCAGCAGCGAAAACTCCAGCGCCAGCACGCCGGCATAACCGCCCAACAGAGTGGCAGCACCGGCCAGCGCCCAAGCGGGGTGGCCGGCACGCCAGCACAGCCAGGCCCACAGGGCAGCCAGCAACAGGGCGCCCAGGGTCAGGGCTTGTTGGAGCCGGGCCAGCATGCGCGGGTCAGTCCCGCAGGTGCCGGTGCCGCATGTGCCGGTGCCACCTGTGCCAGATCATGCCCGCTCAGGCCAGCCGCACGTCGCGGCCGCTGAGCTTGCGCGCCAGCCCCGTGGCCAGTTTGTTGACCAACCCGTAGATGGACAGCTGCGGGTTGGCGCCGATGCTGGTGGGGAACAGCGAACCGTCGTGGACTGAGAGGTTCTGCAACTGCCAGTGCTGCCCGTCAGGCTGCACCACGCCCAGTTCGGCTTTGCCGGCCATGCCGCAGCCACCCATGACGTGGGCGCTGGCGACGCGGGTCAGGTAGGGGCGCACGTCGAAGCCGTTGATGGCCGCTTTGGCCTCAGCCCATGTTGTGTATGGCACAGCCGCTTCATGGCCCGGGGTGACGCGCTTGGCGCCGGCGGCGAACTGGATCTCGGCCATGCTGAGCAAGGCACGCCGCGCGCCGTCCATGATGAAGGGCGTGAGCGTGTAGTCCAGCACTGGCGAGCCGTCGCTGTGCAGCTTGACCTGGCCGCCTGCGGCCTGCTCGTGAAAGCCGTCGCGCAGCAGCGCCAGCAGCGCGTGCGTGTTCGGGAAGTCCTTCATGGCCTTGGCTTGCAATTCACCAAAGCCCGGCAGCGTGGAAGAGGCAATCACTGGGTGCAGTGGCGGTGCTTCCAGCTTGTAGCCGATGGGGCCGTCAACCGCAGCCACTTCAAGAAAGTGGTCGGTGTACATGGTCTGCGGCGCGCCGTCCCAGCCGGCTACGGTCTGCTCGAACACGGCGGCTGACAGCACCACGGGATGCAAGAAGGTGCGCTGGCCCAATCGGCCATGCGGGTCGGGCGCTGACGAGCGCAGCAGCAGCGCCGGCGAATTGATAGCGCCACCGGCCACCACAAAATGGCGCGCCTGCACACGTGTGCCACCGCCGCTGGCCACGCTGCCATTGATGGCCACGGGCACACAGTCCAGCGCTTGCACTTTGCCGTCTTTGATGTCGAGCCGGGTGGCTCGCGTTTGCACCAACAGCGTGGCACCACGGTCCAGCGCCACGGGAATCGTCGTCACCAGCATCGACTGCTTGGCATTGGTGGGGCAGCCCATGCCGCAAGAGCCCAGGTTCCAACAGCCCTTGACGTTGCGCAGGATGGCCGCTGCCGGAATGCCCAGCTTGGCCGCGCCGATCTTGAGCAATTCGTTGTTGACGTTGGGCGGCAGCAGCCAAGGGCCGATATTCAAGCGCTGCTCGGCCTGTTGGAACCAGGGCGACAGAGCCTGTTCGTTGAGGTCTGGCAAAGCGAATCGGTCTTGCCAAAATTTGAGCGTGGAGCCCGGAGTACGAAACGAGCTTGTCCAGTTGACGGTGGTCGAGCCGCCGACGCAGCGGCCTTGCAAGATGTTGATGGCCTTGTCAGCCGTTTGGCGGCTCGCGCTGTCTTGGTACAGCGTCTGGTAGGCTTCGGCTTCCAGCTGGCGGAAGTCAGTGCTGCTGCGCAGCGGGCCTTCTTCGATGATGACCACCGACAGGCCTGCGGAGGTGAGCAATTCGGCTGTGATGCCGGCACCGGCGCCGCTGCCAATGATGGCCACGTCGCAGCTCAGTGTGGCGGGTGCTGCGGCGTGTGAGCCGCCGTGAACTTTCCAGCCACGGGCCAGGCCGGCACGAATGGGGTCGGCGATCTCAGTCATGGTGTGCAATGGGGTCTAGAGGGCTCGGGGGCCGGGGTAGCCAATGGCTTGCCAGGTGGAAGGGTCGGCGAAGTAGGCGCCGTTGCTCAGGTCACGCAGCGCGTGATAGGCCTGCTGTCGCACGGCCAGTTTGGATTCGCGCATGTCTTGCAGCGCCGCGCTGACCTGCGCGGTGCTGGCGCTGGCCCAGTCGGTGTTCAAGCCGACCAGGGCAACGCGGCCTGGCGCACTGCCCACGATGGTCGCCAGCTCATCGATCTCGGCTTGCATGTGGGGGTTCAGGCCGGCAATGGTGTCTTCCAGGCGCTTGAGGTGGCCTTGCAGCGCTTTGCCCAACGCAGCGGGCTCGGCAGGCAAGGTTGACGACAACACGGCCTTGGCCACGGCCGTGAACAGGGCCGTGCCAGATTCGGTGAAGCGGCCGTCGCGCCGGCCGGGTTTGAGCAAGGCCAGGGTGCCGCCGACAAGGGTGAGCAGCGCGCCCGTGACCACGCCCACAGTGAGAAGGGTGCGTCGTTTCATGGACCGCAGTGTTGCATCATTGCTGCCCTGGCCCCTAGAGTTGGCCGACTAAGGAAGATGGGGCCCAACTTTGAACCCTGCAGGAGAGTCCATCCTGGCGGCGCTGGGCCAGGTGGCTGCCGAGCGACAAGCAAGACTTCAGCGACCGGGCATGGTGTCCTGGGTGACGGCCGTCAAAGAGTTTCAGCACCGCCGCTTTGCACAGACTTACGCCGACTTGCTGGCCCAGCCACGCTATGCGCAGGCGGTGCGCTTCTTCCTGGAAGAGCTGTACGGCCCGCATGACTTCAGCCAGCGCGACAAGCAGTTTGCGCGTGTCGTGCCGGCGCTGGTGCGCCTGTTCCCGCGCGAGATTGTGGCCACGGTGGACGAGCTGGCGCGACTGCATGCCTTGTCTGAGCGCCTGGACAGCGCGGTGGCGCTGGAGTTGGCCAGCGACAAACTTGATGGCAACGGCTACGCAGGTGCCTGGCGCGCGGTGGGTGAGCCGGGGTTGCGCGAACAACAGATTGCTTTGACCGTATCAGTGGGGCAGGCACTGGACCGCTACACGCGCCGCGCCTTGCTGCGAAACACTCTGCGTTTGTTGCGCGGTCCTGCTCAAGCTGCGGGCCTGTCTGCTTTGCAGCATTTTTTGGAAACGGGTTTTGACACCTTCAAAGCGCTGGGCGGCGCCGCGGAGTTTTTGGCCACCGTGGGTGAGCGCGAACGCGCGCTGGCAGCGCGGCTGTTTGCCGGGGGCGGCCTGGTGTGAGCACACCGCATGCCAGCACGCGCAACGCCTGCTGGCGGGGTATCAAAAACAGGGTCGTGCTTAGTATTCGTAAGGACAACCCCCTTAGCCTGCACGTTGTTGCCCGGGCGACGATGCAATTCTTGCAAAGCTGTTTGGAAGCAGCGTGCCGACACCCTGGATCGATCAATACCCGCCTGGCGTGCCTGCCCAGGCCCCTGTCGACGCTTGTCACAGCCTGACCGACTTGCTCGACTCGGCATTTCGCAAACACGCGCAACGAGATGCGCTGCGCTACATGGATGCGCGGCTGAAGTGTCGAGATATCGACGAAATGTCTTCAGCGCTTGCGGCCTAGCTGCCGTCGCTAGGCCTGGAGCCCGGCACACGCGCGGCATTGATCCTGCGCCGCGAGTTACGTTCAACGGGTTGATTTTCAATACCCGGCAAACGCCTTCTGAAATGGGAAACGGGCCCGGTTCAAATGAACCGGGCCCGCTCTTTTTAATAGCCTGACAATGTCCTACTTTCACACGGGAACCCGCACTATCATCGGCGCAAAGGCGTTTCACTGTCCTGTTCGGGATGGGAAGGAGTGGGACCACCTTGCTATGGTCATCAGGCTTGACGGGTTGCCGC
>JANNEX010000302.1:0-2565 GCA_031379155.1 Rubrivivax sp. | reverse complement strand
TATGGCGCGCTGCGGCTGAGCACATCGCTGTTCACCGAACTGCGTGAACTCATCTTCGCCAAGGCCACCGAAGGCACGGCGCGCAGCATCAGCCTGCAAGTCTTTCGCCACTTGCACGCCTTGAGCCTGCGCTTTCACCTGGAACGCCAGACGGGCGGCATGACACGCGACATCGAGCGTGGCACACGCGCCGTGCATTCGCTGATCTCGTATTCGCTGTACAGCATCGTGCCCACGCTGATTGAAGTCACGATGGTGCTGACGCTGCTGGCTGTGAAGTTCGACGCCTGGTTTGCCTGGATCACGATAACCGCGCTGGTGTTCTACATCGCCTTCACCATCACGGTGACCGAATGGCGCACGAAGTTTCGCAAGCAGATGAACGAGCTGGACTCATCAGCCCATTCACGCGCCATTGACTCGCTGCTGAACTACGAAACGGTGAAGTACTTCAACAACGAGGACTTCGAAGCCAGGCGCTACGACGAAAACCTGGAGCGCTTGCGCCGCGCGGCGCTGAAAAGCCAGAGCACGCTGAGCCTGCTCAACACCGGCCAGCAGTTGATCATCGCCACCGCCCTGGTGGCCATGCTATGGCGCGCCACCTTGGGTGTCGTGGAGGGCCGCATGACGCTGGGTGACCTGGTGATGGTCAACGCCTTCATGATCCAGCTCTACATCCCGCTGAATTTCCTGGGCGTCATCTACCGCGAAATCAAACAAGCGCTGACCGACCTGGACAAGATGTTCACGCTGCTCGAACGCAACCGCGAAGTGGACGACGTGGCCGGCGCGCAGCCGCTGAAGGTCAGCGCGGGCCACGTGAAGTTCGAGCACGTCAGTTTCTCTTACGACCCTGCGCGGCCTATTTTGTTTGACGTGAGTTTCGACATCCCACCCGGCAAGACGGTGGCCGTGGTGGGCCCGTCGGGCGCAGGCAAGAGCACGCTGGCACGCTTGCTCTACCGCTTCTACGACATCAACAGCGGCGCTATCACCATCGATGGCCAAGAGCTGCGCAGCGTCACACAAAGCAGCTTGCGCGCCAGCATCGGCATCGTGCCGCAAGACACCGTGCTCTTCAACGACACGGTGGCCTACAACATCGCTTACGGCAGGCCCGGCGCCAGCCAGGCCGATGTGGAAGGGGCGGCCAAAGCCGCGCACATCCACGACTTCATCAGCCACACACCCAAGGGCTACGAGACCATGGTGGGCGAGCGGGGCTTGAAGCTCAGTGGCGGCGAAAAACAGCGCGTGGCCATCGCACGCACGCTGCTGAAAAACCCGCCGGTGCTGATCTTTGACGAAGCCACGTCGGCACTGGACAGCGCCAACGAACGCGCCATTCAGGCCGAGCTGCGTGCGGTGTCGCAGGGCAAGACCGCACTGGTCATCGCGCACCGGCTGAGCACGGTAGTGGACGCGCATGAAATCGTGGTGCTGGAAGCCGGCCGTGTGGTCGAGCGTGGGCCGCACGCCCAACTGCTGGCGCACGACGGCCGCTACGCGCAGATGTGGCGCTTGCAGCAGGCGGGGCAGGGGACTTAGACTGTTTCCAAGAAGTCGCCATCCATGACACCCATCGAACAATTCCTGCTCTTGGTTGCCGCACCTGGCGTGCTGCTGTGTTCGGTGGTGGAGGCTGTGGTGCTCAGCCGCTTGCTGCGTGATTCTGGCGGCTATGACTGGCGCGCTTTTGGTGTCTCGATGTTTGACTATGTGCTGCGCATCTTTGTCACCATCGCCGTGCCTTTCACGCTGGCGGCACCGCTCATTGCGTGGGTTATGCAGCACCGCCTGGCTCACATCGTGGTTGACGATGTGGCCTCAGCGCTGGCGCTTTTTCTGCTGCTCGAATTTTTCTACTACTGGCTGCACCGCGCCGGCCACCGCGTGCGCTGGTTCTGGGGCAACCACGCCGTGCACCATTCGCCCAACCAGTTGAACCTGGCGGCCTCTTTGCGCATCGGCGCTTTTGGCAAGGTCATCGGCAACGTCATCTTCCTGCTGCCCCTGGTCTGGATAGGTTTCGATCTGCGCCTGGTGGTGGCCGCACTAACGCTCAACTTGCTGTATCAGTTTTGGCTGCACGCCACCTGGATACCCAAGCTGGGCTGGCTGGAAGGCGTGCTCAACACACCGTCAGCGCACCGTGTTCACCACGCCGCCAACCTGGAGTACCTGGACGCCAACTACGGTGGTGTGCTGCTGGTCTTTGACCGCCTGTTTGGCACCTATAGACCTGAGCGTGACGACTTGCCCTGCCGCTACGGGCTGGTGCACCCCATGACCAGCTACAACCCAATGGTGGTGGAATTTGCGCAGTGGATCAGCCTGGCGCGCGACCTGGCCAGCGCGCGCAGCTTGCGCGCCGTGCTGGGCTATCTGTGCATGCCGCCCGGTTGGGCTCCGGATGGCCAGGGATTCACCACCGAGAAGTTGCGCGCGGCGCACAAGGCAGACTACGGCGCCTGATTGAGGCTGCTGTCACAGCGGCATGGCCGCCGTGCAGCCCCGCAGTTGAGGGGCGGGATTTCCCGGCTTTTGCGGGCCAAGATCAGC
>JANNEX010000258.1:0-2226 GCA_031379155.1 Rubrivivax sp. | reverse complement strand
CGGCGCGTCGCTGTGCATGACGTTGCGGTCGAGTTCACCCAGGGTGCCCTGCAAGGCCTTCAAGGAAGTCTGCACTTCCAACAGCGTGAGCTGCGCGCTGGGGGACAGTTGACGGATGGCACCGTCGGCGCCCTCCAGCGTCTTTTGCAGCGTGAGCGTGGTGCTGGCCACGGCGCGCAACGTGTCTTGCAGCGTGGCCCCGGCATCGCTGGCGTTTTTCAAGGTCTTTTCCAGAGCGGCGCCGATCTCCTCGAAGCGCACGCGCCCCAGGCGCTCCAGCACTTGGGCGGCCTGGGCTTGCAAGTCGCTGTCGGTGCCGGCCTGCGTCGGGATGCCGGGTATCGGCCCGCGGGTGTCCAGTGCCGCCAGGGGCGCGCCTTTGACCAGGTCCAGCGCCACGTAGGGCTGGCCGGTGATCAGGTTGCCGCTGCGCAGCTGGCCACGCAGGCCGCGCGCCACCAACTGCTGCAAGAAGCGCAGATCGTCGTCGGGGGCCGCACCAGGTCCCGCACCCGCACCCGCACCCGCACCCGCACCTGCACCTGCAGCGCCAGAGGTACGCAAGAAGGCCGTGCGCGCATCGCCCAGGCGCGCCAGGTAGAGCTCGGCCTGCACTTCCAGCGGGAAGCGGCCCCCTGTGGGGTCGTAGCGCATGGCCACCGACAGCACGCTGCCGATTTCTTGGCCCATGAGCTCTACCGGCGCGCCCGCTGCCAGGCCGCGCAGGCCGGGGCTGAAGAGCAGCCGCACACGCTGCGCCGGCCCGTCTGGCGGCGCCAGCGCCGTGCGGCGGTCGCGGTAAAGCTCAAAGCGCTGGTTGTCGGCAGCAGGCGCGGCGCGTGGCGCCCCGGGCGGTGTGCCGAAAGCGATGCCGCCACTGATCAGCGAGAGCAGCGATTCGGTGTTGAGCTGCACACCACTGCCGTTGATGGCGACATCCACGCCACTGGCGTTCCAAAAGCGCGTGTCGCGCGTCACCAGGTTCTCGTTGGGCGCTTCGATGAAAACCTGCACCTCCAGGCGGTCGGTTTGTGCATTCAGCGTGTAGCCCACGACCCGGCCCACGCGTGTGCGGCGGTAATAGAGCGGCGAGCCGACGTCGAGCGAACCCAGGTCAGTCGCGTTGAGCGCGAAGATGCGTCCGCGTTCTCCGCGCAGCACCAACGGCGGCGCTTCAAGCCCGGTGAAGGCTGTCGCCGGGTCGCTCGACTCGCCGGCATCGACGCCGATGTAGGCGCCTGACAGCAGTGTGCCCAGCCCGCTGATGCCGGCGCTGCCCACGCGCGGGCGCACGATCCAGAACTTGGTGTCGGCCACCGCCAGGTCGGCGGCCGACTTGTTCAGGCGCACACGCACCACGGCCAGCAGACGGTCGGGGCTGACGCTGACGTTGGCCACGCGGCCTATGGTCACTTCCTTGTAGCGCACCTCGGTACGGCCGCTCTCCAATCCGTCGGCGCTGCGAAAGGTCAAGATGATGGTTGGCCCGGTCTGCAGCACCGTGCGCACGACCAGGATCACGCCCACCAGCAGCGCCACCAACGGCACGATCCACACCAGCGACAGCCGCAGCCGGTTGCTGCGGATGATCACCGGCTCGGCCGCCGTCGAAGGCGGGGGCTGGGCAGCGTCTGCGGGCTCACTCATCGGCGCGAAGTATCGTCGTCTTCGGGCCAGATCAGCCGCGGGTCGAAGCTGGATGCGGCCAGCATGGTGGCTATCACCACGCCGCCAAACGCCAGCAGCCCCGGCTCAGGGCTGACGCTGGCAAAGGCGCCAAAGCGCACCATGCCGACCAACACGACGACGACGAAGACATCCAGCATCGACCAGTGACCCACGGTCTGCACCAGGCGATACAGCCGCGCGCGTTCCAGTTGGCGCCAGCGCGAACGGCGGGCCGCTGCGGCCAGCAGCAAACCCAAGGCGGCGATCTTGACGATGGGCACGGCGATGCTGGCAATGAAGACGATGAGCGCCAGTTCCCAGGAACCGGCATGCCACAGTTCGGCAATGCCGCCCAGCAAGGTGTGTTCGGCGTCGCCCAGTGCGCTGGCCGTGCCCATCACGGGCAACAGGTTGGCCGGGATATACAGCAGCACAGCGGCCACCAAGAAGGCCAAGCTGCGCTGCAAGCTATAGGGCTTGCGGCCATGCAACGCAAACAGGCAGCGCGGGCAGCGCGCCGTGCGGGTTTGCGGCCAGGCTTGCGACCGGGCTTGCGAC